>CAZCJS010000075.1:0-16197 GCA_964498775.1 uncultured Armatimonadia bacterium | reverse complement strand
AAGGGAACCATGATTCGGCTTGAAGCACGCAGCTCCGCCAACGGCGAGGATTGGTGCCCATGGGATTCAGCAACTAAGGTCACCAGGAATGAAAAGCTGCCGCGTTACTTCCAGTGGCGGGCAATGATGGGGAGCAAACCGGGAGATGTGACGCCGCTGCTGAAGAAGGTGACGCTCGAAGGTGAGGTCGAAGTGGCGCGGGCCACCTTGGCCGATTCAGTGCGTGTCACGGAGTTGACGGAGGTCAGCCGCATCGTCGGCTCCTATGGATTTGCCTATCAAAAACCATTCGACCGTCTGGAGCGCCTGCGGAAGCAGTACAATCTGCGCAAGGTCATCGCGGGACAGAAGACGGAGCTGGACAGGTTGGTGGCATTGCGCAACTGGTGCCGATACACGGCGCCGAAGGGCTGGGACACGGGGCGGACGCAATGGTGCCCGCCGTGGGATGCTCTGGTGATCCTGGAGACCAACCAGGACCCCCGCGCGTTGTGCATGTGCACCCACTACTCGACGCTGTTCGTGCAGACGGCGGCAGCGCTCGGCTACACGGCCCGTCATGTCATTCTCGACCATCACTGCGTGGCGGAGGTCTGGTCGAACGAGTTGCGTAAATGGATCCTGATGGACACCGGTAACAATCATGATCCCAGCTACAACTGCCACTTCGAGCATAAGGGGATCCCCATCAACGCGCTGGAATTGCGTCGCTTGTGGAAGGCAAAGCGAGGCAACGAAATACAGATTGTCTTCTGCGGCCAGGAGAGCATTTCCGGGGACATGATTGACCCGAAGAAGCATGGATTTGCTGATTTCAAGCTCTATCGGCGCTTCTGCATCGCCCTGCGCAATAACCATCTGCAAACGCCCTTCCCCGGCGAGCTGACGCACGGGCACGGCGAGTACTTCTGTGACGCGTATCTGTGGTATGAGGACACGGCGGTGCCCGAGGAATCGCCGGAATACGGCCTCACCAGCGACCGGCCCGGCGACTACTACTGGCCGCTGAATGAGGTGGCCATAGAGCCGATCGCCGGCGACGATGAGCAGTCCCTGACGGTGGAGTTGAGGACGGTGACGCCGAACTTAGAGAAGTTCATGGTCAAGGTGGGGCAGGGGAAGTGGCGGGAAGAGAGCAGTGGTTTCACCTGGAAGTTGAAGCCCGGGCGAAACGTGCTGCAGGCCAAGGCCGTCAACAGCTTCGGCGTTCAGGGGCCGGTGAGCCGGGCGGTTGTGGAGATGTAGCGTCGCTCGCCGGGATGCACGGTGGCGAAATAGAAGTGGAGGGCAGACATGGACCAGCTTGCGGACAATTTTCACCACGTGAGCATCTACAATGCACCGGCGGGCAAGTCGGCACTGTACGCCAGCCTGGTTGACCTGGGCGGCGGGGAGGTGCTGTGCGCCTTCCGGACCAGTACGATGGATGATAGCCCGAAGATGCCGGAGGGGAACCCGTGGACGAATCTCGATGACGAGATCGTCTGCATCAAGTCGTTCGACGGGTGCCGCACGTGGAATGCTGACACGCTACGACCCATCTTTGCAGATCCGGAGATGTATGACTATCTGGACGTGACCTCGGCACCGCTGTTGAGTGACGGGCGGATTCTACTGCCCTTCTACCAGGTGACGCCGGATCACAATGAGGGCGATCCGGCAACGTGGAAGGCGCCACTATATTTGGTGCGCAGCAGTGACCGAGGCCACACATGGAGCCGGCCCGAACGGCTTGACACCCGGCCTCTGCAAAGCGCTGCCTCCTTCGGGGGGATTATCAGGCTGCAGGACGGTAATCTGTTGTTGTCATGCTACGGGGATGCGAGCTATGCCAAGCCGGGTGTAGCGCCGGGTATGGGAGCGGCGGGCATGTTCCGCTCCAGCGACGAAGGTGAAACCTGGGGTGACTTCGCCTACGTGGCCTACGAAAAAGATGCAGAGAAAGGAGATGGCTGTCGCGGGGTGAATGAGACCTCGACGACCCAGCTTGGAGACGGGCGTCTACTAGCGGTCTCGCGCAGCTACTATGATGACGAGAACTACCCGCTGTATCAGTCTGTGTCTGAGGACAACGGCTACACCTGGGAAACGAGGCGGATCGGGTTGCACGGTCTGTGTCCGTGCCTGCGCTGGGTGGCACAAGGCCCGGCAGGTGGTACGGCGGTGCTGGCATACCACGACCGTTACCTCGACCACGAGCAGCGCGGGGGCATATATCTGGCATTTAGCCACGACTGCGGCGAGACCTGGGGCTACCAGATTTACGTGGATGGCGGCGCCTATCCGTGCCTGTCGATGCCGGCCTCGGGGGAGATGTTCCTCGCCTGGTATGGCGAGCAGCACACGGAGTTGAAGGGCGCGTTCTTCGATGTCCCATTCCCGACAGGCATACGGGCAGATGTGGGCACGGGGTCTGTGACACTGCGATGGGATGGGCTGGCCGATGACACGCATACATACCGCGTGCATAGAAGTGCGCATGCGGAAGCTGCATCCGACGCCGACACGGCAATCGCGGAAGTGACATCAGCCCACATGTACACGGCTGCCGCTGTCGAGCCCGGGGCGTCCTGCTACTATGTCGTCACCGCCTGGGACAAAGATGAGCAGGTGGGCAAGTCCTGGCAGGTGGCGGTGAGCGTTTGATACGACGATTGGGCGGCTATTGCTTCGTGGCGTATAATGCGGTGATTTCGTCACCACTCAGGGCGCGGTTGTAAATGCGCACTGCCGCGATGGCTCCATTGAAGTAGTCATGTGCCCCGAAGCCGATTTTCAGCGGCCGATCATTGGAGATGTCGTAGTCAGCGGCAGAGAATTGGGTGGATTGCGCGACCAGCTCTCCATCCACGTACAGTCTCAGTTGGTCTGCGGCTCGGATGGCGGCAACATGTCGCCAGCCCGGCTCAAGCGGGTAGTCATGCGTTGCGCTCTTCCCGGCCTCCATGGACAGCACGTGTCCAGATGGCAGGGTGCCGGCGTAGAGTTTGCCGCCGCAGACGGCCATCGTCCAGGTGCGGTGGTAGGTGACGTCGGGAGTGAAGTCAAGCCGGCCGACGAGAGTCCACTGATCGTCCCCGTCGTAGCGATAGACTTCGGCCAGCGGCAGCGTGCCGGCATAAAGCTTGCCGTTGTACACAGCCATGCCCATGACTTCCTTCTCTTCTCCGAGGCGTCCGCAGTTGTCCCATTCTGTGCCACCCGCATAGCGGTAAACGGAGCCGCTGGGCCATGTACCGACGTACATGTCGCCCTCGTAGACGGCGAATGAGTATGTCTGGGTGTTGTCCTCCTGCTGGCCCCAGGACTCCCATTGCTCGCCGCCGAGGTAGCGCCAGACACCTGCGCTGCCGTTTCCGGCAGTGAAGAGGCCACCGTTGTACACACCCAGAGACATTGCTCGCTGATCAGCGGGAGTGCCACAGTAAGTCCACGTGGATTCCCCGTCGTAGACGTATACCCCGGGGCTGCGCAAGGGCAAAGCGTACAGCCGGCCCTGGTATTCGGTCAGGCTATGGACATCATCTGCCTCGCCCAATTGGCCGCAGTCAACCCAGCGCTTGTTGCCTTCATAGCGGTACACGTGCCCGCTTGGCGTCTCGTTGGGAGAATCAGGAAGCGCAGAGCCTCCGGCCCGATAGAAACCCATACCGACGTACAGATGGCCTTTGTGAACCGCCAGCGACATCGCCGCGTTGCTGGAATCAGGGCTGCCACAGTTGTCCCATGCTGTGCCACCTGCATAGCGATAAACGGTGCCGGCTTCACCGGCTTCGGTCTCAAAGGTGCCCACGTAGAGGTCGCCTTCGAAGACACACATTGAGTAGTCTAGCACCGCGTTGCCGGGCCGACCGCAGTCGGTCCATTCGGCATCAATCTGGTCATTGTCTATGCCGAAGTGGAGGTTACGGTAGTTGCTTTGGCTGGACGTGACGCCGGCGTGGTTCTTGATGTTGAGGTTGAGCCCCTTGCGCAAAGAGGGGTCATATTTGCTGACGATGTCGCCGAGCACGTCGTCGAGTTCAGCCTCGGTCTTCACCCAGGCGGAGATAGATACGTCGCCTGTCCCAAACCGCAGTGACGGGCTGTCGGGGACCTCGATGAAGCTACTGCGGCCTTTAAGTGTGGCCGCACTGGCGGGACTGCCGGCGGGCCCAGCAGTGTCGAAAGCAACACCATGCGCCTGCCCGTCGTTGCCGTTGCCAGATGAATCTTTGGAGTCGCCGGCGAGCTTCCAATAGCCGACCAGTCCGGCTTCGTGGTCCACCGTAGAATCTCCCTGTGTGGTTGCAGCCAGTGCCAGTAACAGCACGATGGCGGCTACCAGGCCGAAGTTTGCGATGGCAACGCTTGTCATGATCACAGCTATCACTCTCCTGTACGGGATGGGCTGAAGACATCGTCGAAAGAGTTCATTCGCCGTGGCCGGACGAAATCCCTCTTCGCGTACTTGGGCACTGAAAAAGGCGTAGCACGAGAGTTGTGTGATGCTGCAGAAGAGAAGCTGTTGGCAATAGAGTCAGAATACGCTCAAGAATGATACTCGCTTGGGAAAGAGACAGCGGAGTGACGATGTGGTCCTTATAGTACGCTTGCTTTGCCGCTTGCATTATGGTATGCTGCTAAGCACCTCAAACTGAGCTGCGTCATTCAGATGGCAAGTTCGCCCGAGTTTGTTGACGCTATCGGTTCGATGCGGAAGCTGATATTGATTGTGGTGAAGGCACATGCTGCCAGCATCGCCGCGAGTGGCGGGATCCCTGAGAAGTGAGCCAGGAGACCATGCCACTTGGCGCAGACCTGGAAGCAGACTGATATTCGCAGTGGCGTTCACTGTGATGATCAGCATAATTGTGTGTCGCTTTTCCCCGAATCTTTCCACGTTGGAATTCGCCCTTCTGGACAGTCTATTCGTGCTCCGACCGGCGCGTACGCCTGATTCGCGGATTGCTTTGATCGGTATCGAGAAGACTGCTATTGACCAGCACGAGGAAGGCCGGGATGTGGACTGTGCCTGCTCGCTGGTCCCCCGCAACAAGATCGGCCGTGAATTGTCGCGGGTCAAGCAGGCCGGGGCGAAGGTGACGGTGCTTGATCTGGTATTGGAGCGCACTTGTCCTGTGAAGGTTCCGGAGGAGCATGATCAACCGCTGGTGCAGGCGCTGCGTGAGCCGGGTGAGGTTATCCTCACGGCCAAGACGATATCGAATCCGGACAAGATTTACTTCCGTGACCCGGCGGCGGAGTTCATGTGGGCGCAAGAGCAGAGCCATCGCATTATCGCCTCCCCCGTCCTTTATAGCCCACGTGGCACCATCCGCGGCGTAAGCCTCATTCAGAAAGGCGATCCCTCCGAAAGCCAGAGGCAGCGACTTGAGCCGTTGGAATGTGTGGGACGCACTCTTCCACCGCTGGCAGTGGCCGGCTATTGCGCTTTCATGGAAGAGCCATGCGAGGCTGTACAAGAGGATACAACGGACTGTGCGGCGCGGGGTGCGGGCATACCTGTATGGCCGAGCACCACGATCTATTTGTTGGAGCCATTGATGTCGGAAGTGGCCGACAGCAGCCACGTAATGCTAATCAACTGGGCGGGTCCGGCGGGGACATTCCCGATGTATTCGTTCTCCGCAATTCAAAACGCAAGCAACGTGCAGTTGCGGTCATGGTTCAAGGACAAGCTAGTATTCGTTGGCTCCGGAGCTGAGACGGAATACACGCCGATGCGTGGCACCCCTGCAAAGGTGTCCTGGCCGTACGTGGACCAGAGTGGTGAAAAAGCGATGACGGGGGTGGAGGTACACGCCAACGTCGCCGACACGATCATGCAGAGGCGTTTCCTCCGGCCGTTGCCGCTTCCCCTCATCTGGATACTTGTGGTCGGCTGTAGCCTGGTCGTAGCACTCGCGTTCGAGCGCTTATCCACCTGGGTAGCAACCGGCATGGTACTACTTGAGGTGGGTCTTATCTTCCTAGCCGCGGTGCTGTTAATGAGATGGGATTGCTGGCTCTACGTGGTGATACCAGTGACGGCGGTCGCGACAACCGGGGTCGTCAGCGGGTTGTGGGGATACGCCTGCTCAAGGCACGAGGCCTCCAGGCTGGCCCGTGAGGCGGAGGTGCGAGATGCCGCGACGCAGGCTCTCGTCCATGATTTGAAGCAACCACTGGCGGCTATCAGCGGACTGGCTGCGGCAATACGCATCATGGAGCAGGCCGATACCGCTGATGAGGAGGCCCTCGAACTGGTGCAACGGATCCAGGGCCAGGTTGAGCGGGCCGTGGAAGACATTGACGAGTTGCTGATGGCCAGCCCGGATCGTGACCTGCCACTGGAGTACCGGCCTTTCGATGTTGCTTCCCTTGCCGCCGACCTCGCTGTCACACAGTCGCTCAAGAGCACCGTACATGACTTCCAGGTCCAGGCGCCAGCCGGTGGCGCAGTCATTAGTGCCGACCCGCGGCTAGTCGGGCGTGCCATCGCTAATCTCATGGACAATGCCATTAAGTATTGGCCTGCAGGCGGCACAATCATTGTCAGGATCGAGAAGGAGCCAGGCGACAGGATTGGAATTAGGATCATTGACCGGGGAGTCGGGATGAGCCGGGAGCAGCAGTCAAGGGTCTTCGAACGTTTTGAGCGTGCCGTGCCCGAGGGCTCAGCAATCCCGGGCACCGGCATCGGGTTGTATTCCGTCAGGAAGATCGCGCAGGCACACAGGGGAAGTGTCAGCGTCACGAGCGAACCGGGGGCTGGTTCTACATTCATATTCAGATTGCCTGTTGAGCCGCCTCGGCAAGCATTGAAGGAGCGCACCGTAAGATGAACGAGCACAGACTGGGCGTTGTCGGGATCATGATCATGGTGGCTGTCGCATGGACCACGTCTGCTTGGTGTCAGCCGCTGCAGCCACGGGCGCGGATTATATCCACGTCCGGCACCGTCAAGGTCCAGCGGGCGGGCAACGCGAAGTGGATCAGGCTGTCCAGCCCACCGGACCGCCATCTGTATGACGGCGATCACATACAGACGTATCAGAGATCCTGGGCGAAAATTGCCATAGATGGCGCGGTGGTCAGCCTCGGCCCGGTGACTCATGTCATCATTCCTGCAGGTCAGCCTGCACAGGCTCCAGGCGGTGTCTCGCGCGTGTGGGCTGTCGTTGGCCGCGTCTTCGTCTGGCTTGTCGGCACACGTCGTGCCACCATTGGCAGTGAGGGCGCTGTCGCCGCCGCCGCGGGTACGAAGTTCCTCTTCGAAGTGAGCGAAGATGGCACTACCCGCGTCACGGTACTCGAGGGCGATGTCAGGTTCTCTAATGATCTAGGTGAGGTGCTGGTAGCCCGCAATGAGCAGAGCACGGCGGCTCCACACGTGGCTCCATCGCGGCCCATGCGGGTGGACCCCTCGGGTTATATCGAGTGGGAGGCGTCCGTCGAGTCACTGCAGCTTGGCTGGGAGGTGCGCTTTCTGGAAGCGGAGACACGTGAGCGGCTGGCAGAACTGGCCAATGTCGCCGTGGCTGCAGCGGCTGCTGATCCGGATGATGTGCGTGTGCAGTTGGCGGCCGGAGATGTGCTGCATGACAGTGGGGACCTTTTCGGGGCCGAGGCTGCTTACCGGCGGGCGCTGGCACTCGAAGGAGACAATCCACTTGCCCACCTGCGTCTCGGTTTCACACTGCTGCAGCAGGTGCGCCCGCAGGATGCCGAAATGGAGTTCGCGGCGGCGGCGAAGCTATCGCCGGATAGCGCGGACGCACTCATTGGTCAAGCTGCCGCCCGCAGTCATCTCGGTACTGCCGATGGCATTGCCGCGGCGAGAGACGTACTCGCCACGGCGATGGCAGTGAAGCCGGATAATCCACTTGCTCATGTGCTCTCAGGCCTCATTGCAATGCGTGAAGGTGATGCCGGGGCGGCGCGGGCGGCTTTCGAGCATGCCATCTCAGTGGATGCGCGAGTGTACCAGGCTTACGCGCAACTTGCGATCGTGGAACTGGCGGAGGGGCGGCCGGATGTAGCGCTGCGGAAGGCCCGGCAGGCGGTGGAACTAGCCCCGGTCTCCGCTCTCGCTCGTGAGACCTTGGCGACTGTCCATTTCTTCGCCGGAGAGCTTGTCACGGCGCGCGAGGAGCTGCAGTCGGCGCTTGAGATCAACGCACAATCGGCGACGGGCCACTTGCTGCTCTCAGACATCTGTGTTGCCGAAGGCAATCTCGCTGAGGGCTTGGCTGAGGCGCAGCTTGCAGTCACACTTGATCCGCTGCTCGGCCCGGCTTACAGCGCGCTCGGCATGATTTTTCTGGCATACGGTGATCTGCCGGCGGCCGAGAAGGCGTTTGGTCGGGGGCTGGAACTGATGCCAAAACTGGTCAGTGCGCGTACCGGCATGGGTGTCACTTACGCGCGGCAGGGGAAGCTGGCTCAGGCAATGGAGGTACAGAAAGCCACGATCGCGCTGGATTCGTCGAGTGCGTCGGTGCATAACAACAAAGGAGCCGTTCATCTGGCGCTTGGCGAATTCGATGAGGCTGTTGATGAGTTTGAGGCTGCCTTGGAGATCAACCCGGAATGGAGTACTGCCCACGCCAACCTCGCCATGGTTTATGTGGAGCAGAACCGTTTCGCTGACGCGGTACGTGAGGGGGAGAAAGCTGTCGAGCTGGGAGAGAGGTCAGCGCGGGCATACACGAATCTGGCGCGTGTCTATATCGAGCAGGGCCGCACCACCAAGGCCGCGGCAGCGCTGCGCAAGGCAATCGAGCTGGATGAGGGCTATGCCCTGGCGCACCTGGAGATGGCGGAGGTGCAGGTACGTGAGGGCCGCTCACGCGAGGCTCTCAGGCACCAGTTCGAGGCGCTGGTGGCGGACCCCTCGGCGATGGTCGAGAATCGGCAGTACTCGCAGACCGAGGCGACTATCGCAGTGGGCAGTCTCGCCGCTGACATCAAGACAGATGGCCGTGAAAGCGACGGCGCGGGCAGTTACTATCTGGCTGCCGCACACGAGAAAGACGATTGGGGGCGGCAGCATTCGGACTGGGAACGGAGCAGCATCCTGGGCATCGCGGGCCGACAACAAGGCACCTTCCAGACCGAAGCGCTCTTCGTCAACTGGTACGAGCAGCGTCGGGATCGGCCGGGAATGCTGCTGCCATCGGGACTTCCGGATGACGCCGACTATGAGAGCGATTTCCGGAGGGCTGAGGTGAGATATTTTGCTCGCACAGCGCTCTCGCGCGCGACCGACCTCACCCTCAAGCTGGGCTATTCGCACTCCTGGTATGCCGATTACAATCCCGACAGTCTGGTGCCCGATCCCAAGCCGTTCCGGAGTCTGAAGCTCCTCCACAAGGGGCCGCTTGCCGAAATGCGGCTCGACAAGCGCTGCGGCCTGGATATCACCTGGACTGGTGGTGTGGCTTTCTTCGATGAGAACCGCGAAGTTTCCGGCGAACTCGGTACGCTCGACCCGCTGACATGGACACAGATACGCGACACCGAAGATGCTCAGGCGGGGACCTTCTACGCGCAGCACAAATCGCGGCTCGGCGAGAAGACGAAGCTGATAATCGGTGGCCGCATGGCTACACGCAAAGGCATGTCTCCCGTGTTGCGGCCGGAGGTCTCGCTGCAACATGATGTCAGCGCGGACGGGACGCTGGTAGTACTGACGCGAGCGCTCATGCGTGATGACGTGTCGGAACTCTCGCCAATCTATGACTGGGCGCTGCGTGACTGGCTCTCGCCACTCGAGCTAGGGGCCGGCGGCTTCAGCCAGTCTTACGAGCTGCAATACCAACTGACGCCGTCCGCCGGCTCACTGTTGCGACTCTCCGCGTTCCATCGGGACCTGAAGAACTTCATCGTTGATCTCGAAGACCCCGCCTGGAGCGCCGGCACAGCGGGCGTGGTCCTCGCCGCAGGCACCATGAAGGGCGGCGAGATCGAGTGGGAACGCTGGCTCGGGCGCAACCTCAGCGCCGGACTCTGGCTTCGGTATACCGACACCGACAACGACGACATGCCGGGCACGGAGATGCCCTACCAGCCCAACATCAGTGGGCAGTTGCGGCTTGATTACATAGACGGCAACGGCTGGCGGGTTGGCGCGGAATGGGTGCATATCGGCAAGCGGTATACCGACCTGGCCAACCTCGTGCGGCTGGACGCCTACGATATCGTCAATCTCCGCGCCGCTAAACAGCTTAACATCCACACGAATGTTTTCATCGGCATGGATAACATCTTCGACAAGGATTACGGATTCTGGCAAGACTATCCTGGTCGTGGCAGGAAGGTGCGAGGCGGTGTGGAACATAGATTCTGAGCTCGCCGGAGATGTGGCCAGGGCACGAGGTTATGAAGCCCGGCGCAGCTTGTGGAGGCAACCCAAGATGAGTTCAAGGGCAACGGCACTGACAATTGCGGGATTGGTGACGGTGCTGGTGGTTGTAGGAGGTTGCTCAGGCGCGGGCGTTGATGCCGATGAGGTGCGCGGCGGCGACGTCCGAGCGGCTGCCACCGACCACCTCAGCACCGTGGTACTTGTCGCGAGCTGGCTCAGTCTGCTTTATCCCGAAGTCGCCCCGGCCGCCGTGGATACAGCCGAATGTGGCGATTGGGAAATGGAGACGCTGCCTGACGGCACCATCCATTTCTGGGGGACGATGTCGGGGGACTGCTCGGCATTTGACCGCACTATCCGTCCGGACGGGTCAGGGGCCTTGGAGCGGACTTGGCTGGACGGCAAGACCTTCAACCAGGAGTGGGACCCGCCGGTCGAGAACGGCTCAGTCGTGTCACAGGCCTGCCGGGACACTTATTGGGACGGGACCCACCTCGACTACGTCCTCACCACAGACACAAGCACCTCCACCTTTACTCCGCAGATACGCGATGGCACTGCGACCTTGACCGATGGTCGCCAGATGGACTTCGTCCAGACCCGAGTGCCGCAGCATGATCATCTTATCCTCGGCCTAGCCGATGGCGCGACTCTTGAGTTCAACGTCTGCTTGATCCCCCTGCGCTACCAGCCGGATTTCGCCGCGGGTGCTACGGGGACGTTCAGGTCGCCGGCAGGTGTGGAGCACGAATTCGACATGGCGGGGCAGGGACAGAGTTGGACGAAGTGGAACTTCACTTCTTCGGACGGCAAGACGGGCGTTTTCACGCTGAGCGGCAATATGGCCGGCAGCGGCCAGATACGAGATGATGGAGGCACCGTTGCAGCGCTGCGCTGGACAGCCACCCCGGAGCCCGACGGCACTAGAGACATCGCGGGCGTGTTAGACATGCTGGCGGCACGAAGCAGCGAGATCACGCCATCGGCTGCCGCCCGCGACTTTCAGATGGACCGTTGGATCAAAAACGTGACGGAACTCGGACCGATGCCGGGGTTCTAGCCGGAGTTGGCCGAGATCAATAGGGAGGAGTATCTGAAATGCCAATGGTAAACGGGAACCTGCAGGATGCGCAGGACAAGTGGCAAGTGTGGTTTTACGACTGGGACAGCGGAACAAAGGTGAAATGCGTGCGTACGACATCAACTGGCAACTTCGGCGTAGATATGCCAATCGGGAAGTACAAGATCGGCGTGTACCACCCCGACGGCCAATGCTGGGCCACCAGCCCGAACCCGTTCGAGATCAAACTGGGGACCCCCGTGGCGCCCATCACCGTCGTAGCGCCTTGCGTCGAGGACAAGAACCGCGATGCCGGCGCATGCCCAGCGGGATATCGCGACGAGGCCGAGGGTGAGGAAGCCGAGGAATAATAGCAGCTCTCGCCCTGTCCGCTACACGAGTTCATCCAGGTAGCGCTCGGGGACGACGTTGCCTCGGTTGAGGATGTGGCGGGGGTCGAGTTGATGCTTGGTGCGGGCCATCTCGCGCAGGCCTTGCTCGCCGTACATCAGTTGTAGGTACGGCCATTGCTTGCCGTCTTCCGTATAGGTTTTCTTGCCGATGCCATGCTCAGCCGAGACCGTGCCGCCCAGGGCAACGCCCCGCCTATACACCTTCAGCATAGCCTCGCGCGAGACTGCGAGTTCCTCTTCGTCAGTCGGCACGAGGTTCCAGTGCAGGTGGTTGTTGCCGATATGACCGAACATGATGTGCCGAACGCCTGAGGCGTCGCCTGTCTCCTTGTACATGGCCATCATCTCGTCGAGTGCCTCGTCGGGGACGGCCACGTCGGTGGCAACTTTGTGGGTATGATACTGCCGTACGGTTTCGTGAATCATCTCCGGCACGGCATGGCGGATATCCACCATTTCCGCTTTGTCCTTTTCTGAGAAACCACTCCAGTCCTCGATGCAGCCGTACTCCTCGAGCAGTTCTACCCATGCCATGAGTACTTCGTCTTCATCTACCTCGATGGCCTGCTCGAAGTAGATGGCGGCCCCGGCATTCTCGGGGATATTAGGGTATTCGGCGCGCAGCATCTTCAGCGCCTGGGGGCAGAAAAACTCGATCGCGAGGGCATCAATGACGCTCTCGGGATCGCGTGTAGCCTGCCGCGCGCACTTGACGAAGCCGACGGCATCTTCGATGCTCGCGAAGTAGCCGTAGCAGTCAAAGATGTCGGGTGGTAGTGGCAACAGTCCGACCTGGATCTCAGTCACAACGCCCAAGGTGCCTTCGCAGCCGATGAACAGATCAATGAGGTCAGTCGTCTCGCGGCCCACGAAGTAGCCCGAGGCATCTTTGACTGCAGGAGCGTGGTAAGTGGGCAGCTGTACCGTAAGGGCCTCTCCCGAACTGAGCACGACCTGAAACTCGCCATTCTCATCGGAGATGACTTCGCCGCGCTTAATGTGCAGCACTTCGCCGCACGAGAGGACTACTCGCAGCGCTTGCACCCAAGCACGCGTCGGCCCGTAGTGGAAGGTACGCGCACCCGATGAGTTGCAGGCCACCGTCCCACCGAGGAACGCCGTCGTCTCGGTTGGGTTGGGTGGGTAGAGGAGTTTCTCGGCATTAAGCAGCGCTGCCAGCTCCTGCAGCATTATCGCCGGCGGCGCGATGGCAGAGAGTTCCTCGCGGTTGAGGTAAATCGTGTGCTTGCCATCGGAGAGCGCTTCTTGTCCCGCCGGCGGCTCTGCACTCACCGGAGCGATCAGCGCCTCGGTGGAGAGCACAAGGCCACCCAGAGGGACGCGAGAACACGTCAGCCCCGTGCCGGCACCGGAGACCGTCACTTGGATAGCGTGGTCGTAGCAGTGCCTCAGAACCGAGGCAACCTCCGCCTCGGAGGCGGGGAAGAAAACCCCGTCCGCTTCACCCTTGATGGCACTCGACTCGTCGGTCAGGTAGTTTTCGATGATATCCGGGTCGTCGGACCTGCGCACCGATGCCACCGGAATCTGCTCGGGCTTGACGGCGTTTATAACGTTCATTCCTGCCTCCGGAGTATTGTGTTCATCCGCTCTTGATGTCTATGATGGGGGATCCCTCGAAGGCGTCAAGGCCTTTGACGAATAGCACATTGCCCTCGACTTTGAGTAGCTCGACACGGGTCAGGCCGATTGGGTTCGGTCGCATCGGACTGTGAACGCAGAAGACACCGTGCAGTGCCTTGGTTTTGTCGCCTTGAGGATGTACCTGCAGGATTTGCCGCTGTTCTTTAGAGAGTCTGTGCATCCAGTAGAGCACCAGTAGATACTTCCGGTGCTCGATGAGCAGAAGCGCCTCGCTGAACTCCGGCCGGACCTCGATGGTCATCACATCAGGTGCATCGATGGCGCGTGCCATACCAATTGGCCGGATCCTGATTGGGAGACCGCTATCACTCACCTGGTCTGACAACCTCTCCAGCGCAGCTATAGTGCTTTTCGGATCTGCGGCAATCAGCCGCGTGCCCAGGCCGAGTCCAGAAACTGCTTGAAGTTATCGCTGACTTGTTTGCGCAAGGGCAGCTCGATGGGCGATGCAGTCGGCAGCAGGATATGCCGACAACGCCCGCCGACTTCCTCGAGGGTCTTCGCCACCAGCCGGTCAATGTCTGCCGGCATCAGGGTCTCCATGTCATGCGCCTGGATGTTGCCCATCAAAATCAACTCATCGCCGGCGATATCGGTCAACTCACTGAGCGAAATGTCACCATTGGGTGGCGCTTCACATGGGTCGAGCAGATCCACTTCCATCTCCAGCACATAATCGAGTATCTGTCTGATTGGCCCGTGACAATGATAGCGCGCATAAGCCCCGTGGTCATGAATGATCTCCACGAGCCGCTTATCGAATGGGACCACAGCCTCTTCGAAAAAGCTGGGAGGCAGCATCGGTGGCGCTGCATATTCGGCACCGAAGAGCCGCAAGCATGGCCCCGCACCGTTCTCAAGCGCAGCCGTCAGCCACTCTTCCACCAGCTCCTGACAGCGTTCTATCAGCGCAAGGAGCTTTTTGGGCGCGGTGAGCGTGCGCACCATGAAGTCCTCATATCTCATGTTTTCACAGACCAAACATAGGGAAGTCGGCACCTGAAACTCCAGGATGCCACGATCGCCCACAGCCAGTCGCTGCGTCTTGATCTCATCAGTAGTGGGTGCCTTTGGCTCAAACGGTAGCTCCGCAAAAGCCGTCATGTCCTCGTCGGTCTTGATGAGATGCTCGGTCACCCAAACGGTATGAGTAGTGTCGGTCTCGCGGCTGGTACACGTCAGAGGCCCTCGCGGGGCCCTGACCGTGATTTCGCGGATGGTGCTCTCGGCTTCCCTACGCACCTGCTCGTCTACCATCCCGGGATCAGGCAGCCGCAGGACATCGGTATTGCTGAAGGAGGCATAGTAAGAGCATACGTAAGCAAAGATGTGATCGTATTGGTCGCTATAGTTGAGGATGTCGGCATAGCTCGGTTCGTTTATTGCCCAGGGTTGACTATAGCGGTCCATACCATAGGTGCAGCCGGGCGTGCGGTCCACCCGCAGGCCCTCAAGCAACGCTTCAAGTCGCTCCCGCCGAGTCATTTCCATGTCGCCGCCTCTCGATGACCAAGATTGCACAGGTCGCGCTTCGTGAGGACGCGTAGCGTCATCTCTCCACCTCCGCCGGCCTAGTCGAGTCCATGGGTGGGCTGCGGAATACCGAGCAACTGCCGCTTGCGCCTGAGGTAGTACAGATAATCATCATAGCTGACATCCGGCGGTACACGGTGGTCCACATGCGGGATGACGCCGCCCTCTTCAACTAGCGGCACAAGCCTGCGGAGTTCCTCATCTATGGCCTCGCGTCCCAGGGCCAGCGCCCGTTTGTTGACACCCCCAAGCAGCAGGACGCGCTTGCCCCAGCGCTTCCGTATCTCGAATGGGTTGCTGCCTGCCGCCACCTCGATGGGGAACATCGTGTTCACGCCGCCGTCAAGCCAGCACTCGACGACATCCGTGATATTCCCATCGCAGTCAAGGTAGAATATATCAGTGCCGGCCTGCCGCACGAAGTCGGTGATGCGTTTGTAGCGCGGGGTAAGCCACTCGCGGAACATCTTCGGTGAGATGATGCAGCCCTTGTTGAAACACATGTCCTCCCAGAAGGCACCGGCGTCAATCTTCTTGATATCGCTGACCGCCCGCGCCAGCGCCGTCTCCACGAAATACACCCAGTATTCGGCCATGTCCTGGATCAGGTCCGGCTCGTCCATACACTTGATGGAGATACCCTCGAAGCCCATCCAGTCACGAAAGCGTCCGAACAGACTTCCGCAGTTAACTATCACCGGTACGTCGGAGTTGTTGAGCCTCTGCACATGCTCATCCCAATTCTCGGGATAGCGCGCCGGGTCTTTCGGATCCAGCCGCTCCTGGAACTGCTCCCAGTCGGCGCGTGTCTCGATAGGGAAGCGGATGTAGCGGGGGATTGTGTCGCTCCCGTCTGTGAACTCCTGCTTGATTGTCCCTTCACTGTCACGCACGATGCGATGTGTATCGGTCTGCTCAAGTACCTCGGTCTCAAAAGCAGGCATCAGTCCCAGGTTGACGGGAACACTGGTCCGGGGCGCAAACCGGAAATAGCGGTCGGCGATGGTATTGTTGTCTATCTCTGCGGGCAGGCCCTCCTTATGCCAGCGCGTGAACGTATTGTCCCAGTAGCCGAACTCTTCATCCGGCACGTGGTCAACTTCTTCGAAATGCAGCGTCCGCAGCCAACGCTCACGATGCGTCATCCGTTCGTCCTCCATCAGGGGATTCGAGGG
>CAZCJS010000074.1:0-16226 GCA_964498775.1 uncultured Armatimonadia bacterium | reverse complement strand
ATCTTGCCACAGATCAATGATGCGCGCTAGCCACTTCGCCGGTCGCCGCGCAACCCCTCCTGGCCGTTCAGTCCCGCAGACAGAAGCAGCGCACGGCCTCCTCCGCCGCCAGAGCTACCAGCTTCCGCGCCATCTCCGGCTCCATCGCCTCCGCCAGCGACAGCGGTGTGTTGCAGATGGAAAACAGCGGCCCGAAGCCCTGCTCATGCAGCCGGTTGGCCGCCAGGTCCACGGCTCCGGCAATGACCATGTTAGAGCAGCCGACCTGCTTGGCGACCCGGACCGCCCCGCTCGGTGCTTTGCCGAAAGCCGTCTGATAGTTGATGGCGCCCTCTCCGGTGATGAGCAGTTCAGCACCGGCCGCTTTCTCCGCCAGGCCTATCGCCTCCAGCACGATATCCACTCCCGGTTCGAGCCTGGCTCCACAGAATGCGACAAGACCGGCACCGAGGCCTCCCGCAGCTCCGCCTCCGGGTATCCGGGAGACATCCACGCTGAGATCTCGTTCGACGATTTCGGCGAATCTGCGCAGCGCTGCGTCAAGTTCCTTGACCATCGCCGCATCAGCGCCCTTTTGCGGGCCATAGACGTATGCCGCACCGCGCTCTCCGTAGAGCGGATTGTCCACATCACAGGCCACGCGGAAGGCAGTCCGCCCGACGCGGTGATCGAGGCCGCTGACATCAATCTGTGCCAGATCCGCCAGACCTGCGCCATTGCACCCGCGGGCCAGCTCATCTCCGGCTTCGTCGAGCAGCCGTACTCCCAGTGCCTGGGCCATACCGGCTCCGGCATCAGTCGTGGCGCTACCACCGATACCCACGATCATGCTGCTGCAGCCGTGCTCCAAGGCCGAGTTGATGAGTTCCCCGGTGCCGTAGGTGGTCGTCTTAGCTGGATTTCGCTTATGCTCAGGCACTAGTGGCAGACCCGAGGCCGCGGCCATCTCGATGATCGCCGTGTTCTCGTCGCCCAGGATCCCGTAGCGCGCCTCCACCGGCTCGCCCAGCGGCCCGCTTACAGTCTCGGTCACGAAGTCGCCGCCGGTGGCATCCACCAGCGACTGCACGGTACCTTCCCCGCCGTCCGCCATCGGCGCTGAGATAATCTCGGCATCCGGCAGGAAACGCCGGATGCCTTCTTCCATCGCCGCACAGACCTGTGCGGCTGTCAGTGATCCCTTGAAGGAATCCGGCGCCAGGACAATCTTCATCACACATCCCTGCCTGTTGCCATCCTGAGCCGCGCTCAGACCTGTGCCCACGCCCGCTTGAAGGACCGCTTCGTGTGCGCCACGATGAGCTCGGAGGTATCCCCGTCATAGGGCTTGACTTCGAACGTCAGGATCGGCTTATCAGTCGGCACTTCCTTTTCAAAGTACCCGATGCGGATGAGGTCCTTGATGAACTCGACCAGTTCCGGCACATCCGTGTCGCTATTCGGGTAGCCGAAACGCGGGTGCAGGTCACCGTAGAGGTTGAAACTCTCATCCGCGCTCACACAGTTGCCTGCGTGCATATGCACGATGTGCGGGGCGAGAGCCGACAGAATCTCGAATTGGCTTCCCGGCAGCATCGGCAGGTGCGACAGGTCCGCGGTGATGCCGAAGTTGTCAACCTGCTCCTTCACTTTCTCAGCCAGCTCGACGGTCAAATCTGCCGGACCGATCAGACACTTCTTATCGGTCGTGTCATCGAACTGCTCAACCGACAAGGTCACACAGTAGTCGCCAGCCTTCTCCTGGGCATAGCCGCAGAGCTGCACACAGGAGTCAACCATTGCGTCCATTGCCGCCGGCAAATCGTTCTCGTTCTCAGGCATCGGGCCGCTTAGGCATACCGCCAGTCTCGCCTCCATCATGTAGGCGGCGTCAATGGCCCCCTTTACCGAAGCGATCGCCGCTGCTCGACCGGCCTCGTCCAGATTATTCAGTGACAGCTTGCCGCCGAGCAGGGCCGGCTGGGCCGCGATACCTACCGACATGCCGCCTTGGGCACAGATGGATTTGATCTGCTCCATCACTTCCGGCTCATACGGCTTGATCTCGACGACATCGAAAAAGTCGTCCTCAGCCAGGAACCGCACCTGCTCTACCGGATCCCCTTCCGGGAACGCCATGAAGTGGACCAGGCCCACATCGAATAGTTGCCGCCATGACTCAGTCATCTCATTGCCTCCGTTGGGCGCTACGCCCTTATAGAATACTCGTACGGAAACTGCACCTCCGCCGACTGACCCCAGCAGGAGCAGTCCCGGTCAACTACACAGTCCCGCACGCACTGACTTCCCACTACATTTCTCTGTGGCCGCGTTGAATCCTCCATCAATTTCCCCCACTTCTGCCAGGCACCCCTTTCGTCTCCGTGCCAGCCCCGAAATTGACTTGCCCGAAGGCCTGTGATACGATGCTTGCCGGCTGAGAAATCCACTCGCATTCGGCCCTTTTGCCACCTCATCATTCGGGAGAATGTCTGTGCAGGAAAATAGCATTCCCGTCACGCAACGCGGAGTAGAGCTGCTGCGCAATCCGACCCTCAACAAGGGCAGCGCCTTCACACTCGTCGAACGCGAGCAGCTTGGCCTCAGCGGGCTGCTGCCGCCGGCAGTCACGACTCTCGAATCGCAGATGCTGCGCGTCATCGAGAACTTCCGCTCCGAGAAAAGTGCCCTTGATAAATACATCTACTTGCGTCTCCTCCAAGATCGCAATGAGACGCTTTTCCACGCCGTACTGCTCCGCTATATGGCCGAGATGACCCCGATTGTCTATACCCCGACGGTGGCCGAAGCCGTCCGCCATTTCAGCCACATCTTCCGCTCCTCCCGGGGCCTCTACATCAGCCCCGACAACATCAATCACGCCGACGAAATACTCCGCTCGACCCCCGAAGGTGAAGTCGGCATCATCGTAGTTACTGACAATGAGGGCATCCTCGGGATTGGTGACCAGGGCGTCGGCGGCATTGCAATCCCCATCGGCAAGTTGGCTCTCTACGTCGCCGCCGGCGGTTTCCAGCCGGCAAGCTGCCTGCCGATATCACTCGACGTTGGCACCGGCAACGAGCAACTCCTCGATGACCCACTCTACATCGGCCTGCGCAAACCCAGGCTTAAAGATGACCGCTACGAGGAGTTCATTCACCAGTTTGTCAGCGCCGTCAAGCGGCAGTGTCCCCGGGCCGTCCTGCAGTGGGAGGACTTGAGTCGGGCCCGCGCCTTCGACACTCTGATCCGCTATCGTGACGAGTTGCCCTCATTCAATGATGACATCCAGGGGACCGCCGCCGTCGTCCAGGCCGCCCTGATCAGCGCTCTGCACATCGCCGGCCGGGATCTCACGGACGAGACCATCTGCATCGTCGGTGCCGGAGCTGCAGGTGTCGGCGTCGCTGCCGGCCTCATCGCCGCGCTCCAGACCCGGGGCATATCTGCTCAGGAGGCCCGCAACCGCGTCTTCACTTTCGACTCCCAGGGCCTCATCGTCGCCGACCGTGCCGACCTGCCTGAGTATAAACGCCAGGTCGCCGTGGAACCCGAGCTGATCCGCGAATGGGACTATACTCCTCAGCGCACTACACTCCTGGAAGTCATCCAGCACCTGCGGCCCGGGAGTCTCATCGGTCTCTCCGGGCATCCGGGTGCATTCGACCAGCGGACCATTGAGGCGATGGGGACCTATCAGCAGCGCCCCATCATTTTCCCACTGTCCAACCCGTCCGACAACGTCGAGGCACATCCGCATGACGTCGTACGCTGGACTGAGGGGCGCGCCATCATCGCTACCGGCAGTCCGTTTGAGCCGCTCGAGTACGAGGGCCGCCTCATCCACTTTTCGCAGGTCAACAATGTCTATGTCTTCCCCGGCCTCGGCGCCGGCGCATACCTCAGCCGCGCTCGCACCATCACCGACGCCATGCTCGTTGCTGCGGCGCGGGCCGTTCATGGAGCGCTCGATGACGGCGACGTGGAGGCCGGACGACTTCTCCCGCACCTCGCCAGGCTTCGCGAGACCGCCGCTCAGGTCGCCGCTGCCGTCATGCAGGCCGCCATCACCGAAGGCATCGCAGCTACCGATATCCCCAGTGCCAGCAGCAGGTCTGTGGCAAACTGGCAGTATCAGCCCCGCTACCGACCTTACGTGCCGGCGTGAGCTGTGTACACGCCCAACCAGACAAAGGGGGTCAGCACCATCAATTCCAGAGAACGCTTTCTGACTGCGCTCAACTGCGAGCAACCCGACCGCGTGCCCGTCTGGGAGATGTACATGAACGGCTCCTCGATCGTCAGGGTTCACGGCCTGCTCAATCCCGACACTGCCGCCGTCGAAACCAGGCAGGACCTCACCGGGCAGGAGGGCGAGGATGTCATCGCCATGTACTGTGATATCGTCGAGCAGCTTGACCTCGACGGCAGCTCCTTCGGCATCGCCGTCGGACTGGTGCCCGGAGGCGAGAAGACCGCTCGCGACAAGTTCGGCACTCTCCACAAGCTCTCCGACTTCGGCGAGCCGTATCCACTCGAAGGCCCTATTAGGTCCGAGGCCGACCTCGAGGGCTTCGACATGGCGGCGATGCTGGATGAGGAGGACTTCGCCCAGATTATCCATATCATCAAACGCCTGGGCTCCGACCGTGCGCATGTCGTCCAGATACCGGACCCCTACAAGATATCGTGGCGACTGCGCGGCGGCATGGAACCATTGCTCATGGAGTACGCCACTTCGCCGCGCCTCGTCCACGGCATCAAGCGCATCGCCACCGACTACTACCTCGCCGCCGTGGACATGACCGCCGACCTCGGAGTGGATGTCATAATCATGCCCGGGGATCTCGCCGGTGAAGAGACGCTGATGATGTCACCCAGGCACTATCGCGAGTTTATCAAGCCTTATCAGGCCGAGATCGTTCAGCACTGCCACGAACGCGGTCTCAAGATCATCAAGCACTCCGATGGCAATATGTGGCCCATTCTCGACGACCTCATCGAGATCGGCTTCGACGGCTTCCATCCCGTCCAGCCGCAGTGCATGGACATCGCCGAGGTCAAGCGGCATCTGACGGGGAAGGCTTGCGTGCTGGGGAACATTGATTGCCGCGAGCTTCTCGTCTATGGCACTGAAGCGGAGGTCGAGACCAGCGTCGAGGAGACGATCGAGGTCGCCGGCCCTGGCGGGGGTTATATCATCTGCTCATCGAACTCGATTCATCCATCGTGCAGGCCCCAGAACTTCATCGCTCTGACACGCGCCGCACATCGCTTCGGCTCCTACAAATAGCGTGGGAGACAAACCTTCAGGAGAGACCATCAATGAGCCTCAAACTCGTCCGCTTCAGCACCAAAGAGCGCCCGCATGACATCCGCATCGGAGCCCTCAGCGCCGGTCGGGTCATAGACCTGCAATTACTCAGCGCCGCCGCCGATGCTCCTATCTGCCCGGACTGTGGCTTCGAGGTGATCCCGCTCCTGAGCGGGATGGGCTGTGACGAGGCACTGGACTGGGCCGCAGACATAGCCGCCGATGCTGAGAATGCCCCCGCCGATATGCGCTACGATCGCAGCGCTATCAAGCTGCACGCTCCCGTAGGCGCCGGCGGCAAGGTGCTCTGTCTGGCCACCAACTACGATTCCCATCTCAAGGAGGGTGGCAGCAAGCGCACCATCCAGACCCCCCGTGTCTTCATGAAGCCCACGAACAATACACTGTGCGGCGATGGCGACCCGATCCTGATCACTTCGCAATCTCGACTCCCTGACTACGAGGGCGAGCTTGCCGTGATCATCGGCCGAACCTGCCGCGAGGTCGAGCCCGAAGAGGCGCTGGATTATGTCGGCGGCTATGCCTGCTGCAATGACATCTCCGAACGCCGGCTGCGCGTCTGGGAGCGGCCCGAAGACCAGGACTGGGACAGGTTTTTCGACTGGCTTAATGGCAAGTGGTTTGATAACAGCCTGCCGCTGGGGCCGTGTGTTGTGCCGGCGGGCTTCATCGCCGACCCGCACGATCTGCAACTCCAGACCCGCGTCAATGGAGAGACCCGCCAGGAGACTTCGACGGGTCTGATGATATTCAGCATCCCTCAGGTCATCGCGTTTATCTCACAGATCATGACCCTTCATCCCGGCGACATCATCGCCACCGGCACACCGTCCGGTGTCGGGGCAGTCACTGACACAGCTTTGCAGCCGGGCGATACGGTCGAGGTCGAGATATCCGAAATCGGTACACTGTCCAATCCGGTGATCGCCCAATAGGAGCGGCTACGAGTCCGCGTCGAGCTGCTTGCGGTACCTGTGCAGGTGCGCCCCGATCTCGAAGCCAAGATCGCGATACAGGGCCACAGCAGCCTCGCGGTATAGCTGCGTGTTGAGAGTGACCGGCGTGATGTCGCGCTCCACGAAGTAGTTGAGCGCCGCAGTCATCAGCGCGCGGCCCAGGTGCTTGCCACGGTACTCCTCCAGCACCGCCACCCATTCGATACTGCCGCCACGCAGCGTGCCATCCTGCTCGTAGCAGGCCATCGCACCGGCGATACCCGCCGCCTTGCCTTCATGCTGCAGTATGAACCAGCCCTCCGGATCGAAGTCATCACGACTCGCGAAGGCATCCACGAATGAACTCTCATTGACCTCCCACTCGAAAATACTATCTGCCACGCGCACCCAGTCGTCCAGCAAATCATCGCGCCAGGTCAGCAGCTGGTAGCTCTCATCGGGCAGCACCACTTCCCGCAGCCGCCGCCCCTCCGGCTGGAGCACCATCATGACGGTTTCCCTCTCCGGCTCGGACACGCTGTAGCCCTTGAGTTGCATGAAGCGGTTGCGTGCCGGACAGCGCGAATCCATCGGCTCGGTGACTACCGCTGTCATGCCGCACTCGCGCAGGTAATCCTCCATCGCTGCCATCAGCCGAGGCGCATAGCGGTTGCCCCGGTAGTGGGCATTGACGCACCAGAAATGCAGCGTTCCGGTCTGCTCATCACCCGCGCTGGCTGAAAACACTCCGCCCAGGTTGTCCTCGTCATGTTCGGCAACGAACGTCCCGGCCTCACTCAGCCGACCTTGCTCCCGCCACTTGGCCAGCACCTCGGCATCCACCACCGGCCATTTGTCAGCTCGGACATAGAGCTGCGGAAAGCCGCGCAATCCCGCCCAGCCGATATTCAGAAGGTCAGCCAGCCGCTCATCCATCTCCGGACGATACCTCACGATCTCGCCCACGATTGCCTCCTCTCAAATCCCGCGCCCTGCCGTTGCGTATAGCCTGTCTGCACTACTCACAATTCCTTCCGCAGCCGCAGGTTGTAGTTGGTCATTACGAAGCCCAGATTCGCGTACAGCGCCAAAGCCGCCTTCCGGAACGGCTCGGTATTCAGCGCAATAGGGCTGATTTCGCGCTCGACGAGGTAGTTGAGGCTCGCTGTCACCAGTGCTCGACCAAGGCCCCTACCATGGTATTCATCAAGCACTGCTACCGCTGTCAGATAGCCTCCGCGCGCGCTGCCATCGTCATTCCGTACTACCAGCCCACAGGTTATCCCGACGAGTTCATCACCATGCTTCGCAAAGAACCATCCCGCCGGGTCGAAACTCTCGCCGCTAAGAAAGGCCCGCTCAAAGTCATCCTCATTCATCGCGCCGCCGAATACCGTATTCCTGATGTGCAGCCACTCGCCGAGATACTCATCCCGCCAAGTCACCAGCCGACAGCGCTCATCGCGGAGCGCAACTTCCCGTAGCTTGTGGCCCGCCGGCTGTAGCAGCATAGTCATGCTCCGGTTTCCCGGGTCCGGATCATAGTAGCCCTCCTGCCGCAGGAACTCCACCCGCTGCTCGCCTCGCGAGTCGACACGTTCGGTGACCACGGTCTTCATGCCGGATTCGCGGAGGTACTCCTCGGCGGCGGCCAGCGTCTCTGCGGCGATCTGCCTGCCTGCGGAATCGGGGCTGGTCCGGAACAGGTGCAGCGTGCCCTCTTCAGCGTCCCCGGCGCTGACCGAGAAGACCGCCGCCGGCGTCCCGTCTTCGTCCTGGGCGATGAAGGTCCCGGCCTCACTGAGGCGTCCCTGCTCGCGCCAGAGCGCCACCACCTCGGGGGTGACCGTGGGCCATTTGTCATCGCGGGGATGCACGGGCCGCATCTGCTGCCAGCCGATATTCAGCAGTTGCGCCAGCCGCTCGTCCATCCCAGGCTCGTAGTTCACGATTCTGCAGCCCATGGTCTCTTCACTTCGCCGCTAACCTGTGGCCGCCTCTGTGCCGTGGAGTTTGCGAAGCAAACTCCGACACGCAAACTGGGCGCCGCCCAGTTTGCGCCGCCCTTCGCACTGCGTTTGCTCTATCGGGGCGTGTCTATTCGGCTTTCACGGCTGCTGCGACTGCCGCCTCGAAGATGTCCATTGTCTCATGCACCTGCGCTGCGTTGATTACCAGCGGCGGCGCGACGCGGATCACATTGCCAAACATGCCAATCGGCGCGATGATGCACAGCCCGCGCTGATAGGCCTCATCCACTATCCGGCGGCAAAGCGGCGGGTTCGGCTGCTTCGACTTCGCGTCCGTGATCATCTCGAGGCCGAATACCAGGCCCATCCCGCGAATGTCTCCGAGTTGCTCGTACTTGGCCGCCACGGCCTCGAAGCGCTCCTGGAAGATGGCGCCCATCGCCGCCGCGTTGTCTACCAGCTTCTCTTCCTCGATGATTCGTATGGCCGCCAGCGCCGCCCTTGAGGAGAGCGGATTGCCGCCATTGGTCGAGCCCATGCTCCCCGGCGGCAGCACATCCATGATCTCGGAGGTGCCCAGCACCGCCGAGCAGGGAACGCCACTGCCCAGGCCCTTGCCCAGCGTGACCAGGTCGGGCTTGATGTCCCAGTGCTCCATGCAGAACATCTTGCCGGTCCGACCGAAGGATGACTGCACCTCATCGAATATCAGGTACAGGCCATTGCTCTTGATCCACGCATCCAGCTTCTCATACCATCCCGGCGGCGGAATGATCGAGCCCGCACCGCCCTGGTACGACTCGGTGATGACTGCACACAACTCGCCGCAGCTCTCCCGCTCGACCGTCCAGTCAATGTATTCCAAACACTTGTACCCGCAGGTCTCGCAACTCAGCCCGAACGGGCAGCGGTAGCAGTACGGGAACGGGGTATGCAGGAACCCCGGGGTCATCGGGCCGAAGCCCATCTTGACGCCGCGCGAGCCGCCCGCAGAGGCCGCACCATACGTGCGCCCATGGAACGAGCCGTGAAAGGCGAGTATCTCAAAGCCCTCATGGGCCCGCCGCGCCATCCGGATTGCCGCCTCGGTCGCATCACTGCCGGTAGTCACCAGGAACGCCTTCTCCAGATGATCCGGCGAAATCTCTACCAGCTTCTCTGCCAGGTCAGCCCGCGCCGTGGTCAGGAAGTCGTAGCAGTTGAACAGCTTCTCGGCCTGGTCCTTGATCTCCTCGACATAGTATGGGTGACAGTGCCCGACATTGGTCACCAGCACCCCACTGCTCCAGTCGAGGAACTCATTCCCATCTACATCCGTGATAACGCAGCCCTCGGCCTTCTCCCACACCAGCGGAACCTGATCGCTCATGGACTGGGGCTCAAAGGCCCGCGACTTGGCGAGGTACTCGACGGCTTTGGGTCCAGGCAGTTCCGTCACTATCTTCGGCATTAATCTCACATCCTGTCGAATGAGCCGCGGGCAGACATAGCCCGCAGCCCTGGTATCCTCACAGTCACCTCTGTGCCTGTGGCTCTCGCTTCTCACACAGCTTCCCGGCTGATTACTTCCGCCGCTTGGAGGAGAATATCACGATCTCAGCCGAGCGCTTCTGATACACGCCGGGGATATTGGCCGGGTCCTGCTTGTCCCTGTCAGCCAGCGTCCCGTTATATGGCTTCGGATGCGACCCATTCATCTGCGGCAGCCAGCCCGCACGCTGCCCCCACGTATCATACCCGGGGATCATCATCGCCGGGACGAAGTAGCTCTTACTCACCACATTCCTGTAGCCCGAGGCGGCGTTATCTGCATATCCTGCGTTCGCCGCCAGCACCGCGACCACGCATACAACCACTACCAGTCCCACATATCTGCTCATGGCACTTATCTCCCTTACGCGGAGATTACATCTCCACGATGCCCTTCGTCTCGAGGCTCTTATGCACACCTGCTGCCAGCTTCGTCGCCTGGAGCCCGTCGTAGCCGCTCGGGTAGTCGCCGATGTCCTCAATGCTCCCGCCCTCGAGCAGCAGATTCACGTTATGCGCGAAGTCGGCAATCGAGTCCATTCCATAGCCTTCCCAGATTTCCCGGCCCTGCTTGTCATATCGCTGCCGCAGGAAGCTCTGGTTATGCGTCATCATACCCTCGTTTTCGCAGCAGGTGATCGTGCCGCGATCCTGGCTGTCACACTCCAAAAGACCGGTGGTCCCCACCAGCCGGATGCCCTGATTCACTATCGCCTCGAACTCGTAGGGCAGGATCCAGCAGGTGTCGAACGCTACGGTCGCCCCGTTGTCGAATTCGACCTTCGCCGAAATCGAATCATACGAGTCAATGCCGAACTCGACCAGGCGCTTCTTCACTCCGGTGGCCCATACCCGCGTCGGCTCGGTCTCCATCAGGTAGCGTGCCAGGTCATAGAAGTGAATGCCCAGGAACCACGCCGGCGACGAGTTCTGCGCCCAGCCGGTGAACCAGTCCTTGGGAACCTCGATGCGGTCCTCCATGTGCGAATAACCGTACTCGATTTCCCCCAGCGCACCCGACTGCAGCTTCTGTTTCATCGCGATATGATACTCGTCATAGCGCTTGTGAAAATCCACCATCAGCAGCACGTTGTTGGCCTCGGCTGCGTCAATCATCTCCTGGCAGCCCTCGACGGTGACATCCAGCGGCTTCTCGCTCAGGATATGCACCCCCGCCTCCGCCGCCTTCAGCGCAACCTCCTTATGGAAAGGGTCCGGAGTTACGATCGTTATCGCATCCAACTCCTCATTGTCCAGCATCTCATCAACGCTGGTATAGGGGGTGAAGTCGAACCCCTCCGTCGTGCGCTGATTCACCAAGTCCTCATTGATGTCGGCTGCCGCCACCAGCTCGGCCACACCGATGTAACCCAACTGCCGGAAGCAGCGCAGATGATTAATCCCAAACGTACCTACTCCCACCACTCCTACGCGACACTGTGCCATTATAGTTCCTCCGTTACATGTTCCAAGATGTCAGGAAAGCATCCCCCCGACGATTCCGCTGTCACTCCACACTATTCGCACCAGCGCCTCAGCGCCAGCGCCAAAGCCTTTGTGGCCTGCACTACCTCCGCCCATTCCACCTTCTCGCCTGCCGCGTGGGCATCGGCGATCGTACCGGGGCCGAAGACCATCGTCGTCAGTCCGGCCAGCCTCGCATACAGACGCGCATCACAACTTACATTCCAACCGTACACCTCTGAATCTGCCCCACACTCAATCGCCGCCGCGTTGAGCCCTTGCACCAGCGGGTGATTCGGGTCACACTCGTATGCGTCATTGTGCAGCTTGAGATACTCCAGCTTGTAGTGACTCTTCAACCACTCATCATTACTGCGGTTGATTGCCGCCTCGAGCCCTTCCTTGACCTGGTCCATCGTCGTGTTTGGCAGGAAGCCTACGCCTCCCTCCACCACGCAGTCAGCAGCCACCATCGAGGGCCACGAGCCACCACGTATCGAGCCGATACACACCTGCACCGGCGCCTCATACCGCTCGAACAGCGGATAGTTCGCGCTACTCGCGACCAGTTCCTTTTCATACTCCAGAATTTGATATAGCGCGTCCATCATCTTCTCGATAGCGTTCTCGCCCTCGCGACGACGCCCCATGTGGAGCGACTTCCCCGTAGTCGTCAGCGTGAACCAGATCGCCCCACGGTTCGCCGGGAAGACGTTGAGCAGCGTACCCTCGCCGATGATCACAGCATCCGCCGAACACCCCTGTCGGATCAAGGCCAGCGCACCGTTGCCGCCTGTTTCCTCCTCCAGCACGAACTGGGTCTCGATCCGCCCGCCCGGCTCAAACCCCACATCCTTCAGCGCCTTCAGCGCCATCAGCATCATTACTATCTGGCCCTTGTCATCGGTCGCACCGCGCCCATGTACGTGCGTCCCGTCGAAGCGCGGCTGGAACGCCTCTTTCCATTCCGCACCTGGCACAACATCCATGTGCGCTTGAATGATCACGCTGCGACCCTCATCCCGGCCCCAGGTATCAACGATATTGTAGCGCCCCTCATATGACTGTTCGTTCTCGCCGTGACTGTACTCCGGGTCATCCATGATGCTGTCCGGAATCTCCCGATACTCCGGCGAGAAGCCCAGGTCCTCCATGAGCTGGTGGAGATACTCCTGCATACCCTGCTCGTTGCCCTGGATGCTTTCGAACTTGATCATCTCTTGCAGCCACTCGAGACCGCTGTCATTGAGAGCTTCGACCGCCGCAGTGATGTCTGCACACGTCAGTTCTTTATCCATTTTGCTTCACTCCAATAGCCATCACAGCCATCAATCTGTAGCTGCCGGCCTCTCTTGCCGATTAACTCTACCTCTTCCTGCAATTCCCGTACAGTTTACACTACTTGGACGCCGACATTGTCTAGAGCTAGGATCCGCGACATCCATTTGCAGCCCGTGGTACGTCCGGCCGCTAGCATTGCTTTTTCGACCCGCTGACAATTGTCCTTTTCAGCGAGTGCTACAATGGTCGGGCCGGACCCACTGAGCGCCGCACCTCTTGCATCCGCCGCTATCGCCGCGCGTATCAATTCATCCATCCCCGTCATCAGGTGTGCGCGGTAAGGCTGGTGCAATCTATCTCGCATTGCATCCGCAAGGCCCTCATAGCGGCCACTGGCAAGCATCGCCACTACTGCCGCCGCCTGCCCGGTGTTGAACACCGCATCGCCGAACATCACCCGCTCAGGCAGCACCTCACGCGCCGCCGGGGTATTCACCTCGAAGTCGGGGATCGCCACCACTGCCAGTAGCCCCGCCGGAGCTTCCAGTCCCAAGGCCACCTTGGTACCGTCTGCCTGCTCAAAGCAAACCGTCAGGCCGCCCAACAAGGCCGGCGCCACGTTGTCCGGATGTCCCTCCAGCTCGATCGCCAGAGCCAGTGAGTCGAGCGCATCCATTTCATAGCCGAGCGCCTCCTGAGCCGCAGCGATACCTCCGACAATGGCCGCCGAACTGCTCCCAAGCCCCCGCGCCAGCGGTATCCGGTTCTCCTCCCGCACGTGCCAGTGACCCTCGTAGCCGGCCTCAGTGGCAACCCGTTGCGCCGCCCGGTACGTCAGGTTCGTCTCATCCCGCGGCAGGGTATCTACGCCCTCGCCGACTATCTCCACCAGCGGCTCCGACGACACACGTAGCTCTACCGTGTTGTGAAGCCCCAGCGCGATACCCAGACAATCGAATCCCGGGCCCAGGTTCGCCGTAGTCGCCGGTGCCTGGACCCTCACGAACTCATTTTTTATCATTCAAAGCTTACTCCTGATATACTCGAGGCAACCTCTTCCCTATGCACGAGAAGAACTCCTCGGGAATCGTCTCAGCGCGCTGCGATAATTCCTGTACTGTGATCCTTTCATCGCCCTGGTGACCCATCAGGACGACCTCATCGCCGATTGCACAATCCGCCTCAGGGCCGATCGCCACGACAGTTACATCCATTGACACCCGCCCCAGCACCGGTCGCCGCTTCCCGCGTATGATCACATCGGCATTATTCGACAGGCCGCGCCGGTAACCATCCCCGTAGCCGATCGGCACTACACCCACGTACTGGCGCTGCTTCACCTCATAGGTCGAACCATACCCGATCTTCTCGCCCGGCTCCAGCCGCTTCACCAGCGCCAGTCGAGCCTTCACACTCATCGCCTGTTTGATCGCCGGTCGCCTCTCAGCCGACACAGCTTCCACCGCACCATACAGCACGATACCCGGACGCACCATATTCAAAGGCTTATCGTGATACAAGATAGTCGCCGCGCTTGCGCATGTATGCTGCCACTTGAACGGCCCGAGGATACTCTCCGCTACGCGCACCGCATCCCGGAATGCCTCCATCTGAGTGGCCGAAAATTGCTCATCACGTCCGGCGTTGGCAAAATGAGAAAAAATCCCCTCGCATCTCAGGTTCCCGAGGCTCTTGACCCGCTCGCACAATTCCGCGACCTCATCGTGTCGCACCCCCATCCGGCACATCCCACTGTCCACCTTCATGTGCACCGCGAGGTTGCTATCACCTGCCGCTGCTGAGAACGCCTCCGCGTGCTCCACGCTGTGGATGCTGGGCGTCACCTCTGCCGCGATTAGCTCGGCCGCCTGCCGGGGCGCAGTGCAACCCAGAACCAGGATCATACCCGGCACACCGGCATCCCGCAACTCCAGCGCCTCATCTGCTGTCGCCATCCCGAAAAAGCCCGCACCCGCCGCCTCGAGAGCCTTTGCAACCGGCACTGCGCCATGCCCGTATGCGTCGGCCTTGACGACTGTCATCACTGTTGTATGGCTACCGACATGGCGCTGAATCTGGTGGAAGTTATGCACAATAGCGCCCAGGTCTATTTCCACCCAGGAGCGATCTCGCTTGCCCATTCCCTTACGTGCTCCCTGAATCACATCAACGCTGGAGGTTCACTGCTGTTGTCCCGACATCCTGCTACGGCCCCTGGAACGCACCTGACGGGTAGCTGGCATGGCGGATGCGGTGGTTACGCTCTTCTGTTGCACCTGTTTGAGCGAGCTCTTCTATTCGCAGGTCGCCCCATTGTATCACCAACCCACCGGCACCACAACACCCCCACCGGAGCGCGGGCCATAATGCCCCCGCAGACCGCGAGCTCGCACTACCGCACTACCAATTCCGTCACCCACATATATCCCGGTGCTGCATTGGCCCCCTCACCGGCAAGTTGATACACCCGTAGCTTCTGCACCTCGATCGGCCTGAACCTGAAGGTGCTGATGCAGTTCTCCCCTTTCCCGTCAATCCTCTTCGCATCCAGCTTCACCCATTCCCCTCCCGCCTCAATGCGTACCTCACTCTCCTTGGGAAGGTACGGGGTGCCTCGGTACCAGGTCCAATACACGACCACCTCGCTGACTTTTCTCAGTTGCCCGAAATCCACCTCGATCCAGTGATCCGACGTATTGTCCTCGGAAGCCCAGGACACGTCATTCAGACGCCCCGGAGCCGCTGGATAGCGGACTCCGTCATTCAGCGCCACCAGCGACCCGTAATTTGCCATGCAGCTATCCACGGACAGCGTCGTCCCCTGCGCCGCCAACGCGTAATTGGTTGCATCAAACGTATCGAATCTCAACGCCACTGTCAGCCGGTTCCCCAGCGGTGCGCGATCACTGACCGAGACTGCCAGCCGGTGCTTTCCATAGCCGATTACCTCGCCGAGTTGCACACTAACAGTCGCCTGCCGCTCGCTGACTGGCGCAACGGTCACGTGTTCTCTGTCCAAGACCTCCCCATTCAGCGTGACCTCTACGGAATCGAGGTCCAGCGCGTTCTCGCGGTCGGCGATTCCTATTGTCACTACATCCGGCGCTTCCGGTATCACGCCGATGTGCTGGTTCATCAAGGCCGCGATCCCGCGACCGTCCAGTTTCATCCCCAGCAGCAGCGGCGGCTTGTGGTCACTGAGGTCCACGCCTTGGCGCGGATTCATCAGGAAATACACCTTGCTTGCCCCATACACTTCCGGAACAATATCCAGAACGATCGTGCCATCGCGCTTCTGAAAATTCACCGGGCACCATGGGCCGTCTCCGGCCTTCCGATATGCCACGATATCCTGCCCCAGGTCGGCTGCGGAGATCGCCAACTGCGCGGGCAGGTGGCTACTCGTCCTGATTATCCTCTCCCCGTGTACCACCCCTCCACACACCGCCCCCAGCAGCAACAGCACACCCGCGCATCTGAGCATCCGCATCATGCAATCCGCACACGGACGACGTGTATCTGTCCTCATCAGAATCATTGTCACCGCACCTCGATTTCAGCCAACCACATCAGGTCAACTCGCTCATCGCAACCCGCTCCTGCCGGCTGATAGACGCGGAGCTTGCGCACCTCCACAGGCGCGAACTCCAGCACCGTCAGGCATTCTTGGTCCTTGCCCTCGGAGCGCACAGCCTCAACCGTCACCCATTCGTCGCCCTTCTCTATCTG
>CAZCJS010000073.1:0-16447 GCA_964498775.1 uncultured Armatimonadia bacterium | reverse complement strand
AGACCGCCGAGGACAAGATGGTAGAAGCCATCGAAGAACTGAAGTCGCAGGGGATGAAAGCTCTGCTTTTCGATCTTTCAAGCGATCCGGGGGGGCTGCTCGACGCGGCAGTTGCCGTTGGCAGCTTCTTCCTCGACGGAGGGCCGGTCGTCTATGTCAAGGCGCGTGATATGGAACCCCAACCACTCAACGCGACGGCAGGAGTCAAGATTCCCCAGGACATGCCCGTTGTGGTGCTGATAAACCAGGGCAGCGCCTCCGCCTCCGAAATAGTGGCCGGGGCACTCCAGGAACGTGGTCGCGCAACCGTCGTGGGGCAGCACTCCTTCGGGAAGTCCAAAGTCCAGACGATCATCGAGATGCGCGACGGCTCTGCGCTCTTCCTTTCGACTGCCGTCTATCTCACGCCACAGCTTACCGACATCGGTATTGATGATGAGAACGGCGACCGTGGCGTCAAACCCGATCAGGTTTTCCCGGACCCGGACCTGGAGAAGGACGCGGAACTTACAGGTAAGGAATGGCACGAGCGGCAGATCCAGAAAGCGCTCGAGGTACTGAGAACTGAGATGAAGGGTTAGTTTCGCGCCCCGACCGTTGTCAGTATATTTACTTTATCGCGTGAGTCGGGCTTCCAGTTCGGTTTTGTGGAGTAGGTGTGGGCCCGCGTCGTTGGCACAAGGCCGCTTGCCTTGGCCATTGAGGACCCCCGATGAATACGGAGAGTGACGACATCCAGGAAGCGCTCCGCCTAGCGGAGCGGAAATCAGAGCGTCTCGAATACGCGCTGCGCGTTCATCGCATCGCGCTTGCTATCGGGGCGGTAGTCCTCACCGGAGTACTGCTATTGGCTGCATTCGGTCAGCGGCGGCAGTTCGCCCGCGCGATCATAGTAGATGGAGAGACGTGTTGCCTGGTAGGTAGCCAGAAGGATGCCGAGGCGGTGCGTAAGCAGATTATTGCGGATGCCAAAGGCGACCTGCCGGGAGAGGCTTTTATCAAGGAGAAGTGGGAAGACGCCACGGAGGAAGTGGACGATCGGCCGGTGCTATCGACCGCGGAAGCGATTGAGAGTTTGAAGGACAAGGTGACCGTACACGTGGCCGCGGCGGCAATCCAGGTTAAGGGCACCAATGTTGCTGCACTCGCCTCCGGAGAGTTGGCCCAGAGAGCGTTGGACACGCTCAAGTCCCAGTACATCGGTGATGAGGGTTCGAAGGTTATTTCGCAGACGCTGGAGCCGGAAGTGAGTATCGGCACGGTGGACAAGCGTCCTGACCAGATATCCACCGACATTCGCGAGGTGGTCAGGCAGTTGCGGGAAACCAGGCGTGAGCCGGTGCCCTACGTCATCAAGACCGGAGATTACCCCGAGAAGATCGCCAGTGCCCACGACATCGCCGTCAAAGAGCTGTGGGAACTGAACCCCGGCCTCAAGGGACGCACTATACACCCGGGTGAGACCATCAAGGTAGGAACCGCTGTCCCCGCCGTCACTGTCATCACCGTCACCGAGGTAACGGCGGATGAGATCATTGCCCCTCCTGTGAAGAAACGTCACTCCCCAGCCGTACAGCGAGGGCAGACACGAGTGGAGACGGAGGGAAAATCGGGGAAGCGCAGAGTCACATACCGCATCACCAAACGGAACGAGAAGCGCGTGGGCAAGGAGATTTTGCAGGAAGAAATCGTAGAAAAGCCGCAGCCCAAGGAGCTTCTCATCGGGACGGGCGACAGCCCCTGATCAGGGAGATGCCACCAGTAGCGTCTGGCACTGGAGCAGCCAAGGATGCCCCACTCACATAATATGTCAGTAGCGCCGGACACAGCGGCCGATCTCGCCGCCACCGGGGCGATGATCACCGAGCGGATAGGGACATTCCTGCCGCCGCCGACCGGCCCTGCACATCGGCTTCTGCAGGCCATGCACTATTCGACCTGCGGTGGGAAGCGTGTGCGCGCCTTCATCACCATCAACGCTGCCGGCACGTTCGGCCTCGCGGAGGAGGCTGTTCTCCCGGCGGCCGTGGCCATCGAGTTTATACATGCTGCCTCCCTCATCCATGACGACATGCCCTGCATTGACGATTCAGCACTGAGACGTGGTGTGGCCTCATGCCATGAGCGGTTCGATGAACACACCGCACTCCTTGCCGGCGACGCTCTGATCATCCGCGCCTTCGAACTCATGGCACAACTCCGCTGCAAGGTGGATGACCGGGAGGCTTTGCTTCGGGCTATTGCCGAATTGGGAGAAGCTATTGGCGCGCTTGGGCTCATCGGCGGCGAAGCGGTGGATATAGAGGCGGAGCAACAGCCCCCCAATCCCGACATGCTCAGGTTCATCCATACCAACAAGACGGCGAAGCTCATCATAGCCTCGGCTCGTACCGGAGCTATCCTTGCCGCTGCACCCGAAGACGGCCTGGCCACGATTACCAGCTACGCCCAGCACCTGGGTTTGCTGTTCCAGATAACCGACGACATACTCGATGCTACGGGCAGCGACGAGCAGCTCGGCAAGCCTGCAGGAGCTGACGCCGCGTCACACAAGATGACGTATCCCGCTTTGTTGGGCCTGAAGGGCGCACGAGATAGGGCTGATCAGGAAGCCGAGCTGGCGATTGAGGCTGCACGCTGTCTTCCGGCCAGGAATGGTCTCTGGACGGACCTCGTGGAACTCGTCCTTGACCGCGAGCAGTAGAGGCATCCCCCACATGGACATAATTATCGTAGAGGAAGGCGGTTTCTGCTTCGGTGTGCGACGCGCACTGGAGATGGCTAATGATGCCATCAGCCGTGCAGAACTCAGTGCCACCCTCGGCCCTCTAATCCACAACCCGCAAGTCGTCGAGGAGCTGTACCAACAGGGGGTCCGTGTCGTGGAGGACATCTCGGAACTCAAGGCAGGCGATACTGTGCTTCTGCGTACTCACGGTTGCAGTCCGGACGTGCATGACCAGGCAGCGAAGCGGGGGGTAACGGTGCTGGATGCCACATGCCCCTTCGTGAGGCGGGCCCAGCGTGAGGCAAAAAGGTTGTCGGACGAAGGTTGGCAGGTGCTGATTCTCGGCGAGCCCGAACACCCCGAAGCGCGCTCGATCAGGGAACATACCGACGGTCGTGCTGCTATCGTCGGAGGGACTCAGGATCTCGCCAACGTCCAACTCCGCGATGGAGTCGCCGTCGTCTGCCAGACTACCCAGCGAATTGACAACCTGAACGCTCTTGTCAGTGCGCTGCTCCCGCAGGTGGCAATTTTGACCATCAGCAACACGATCTGCGACGCGACGACGCAGCGGCAGGATGCCTCGCTCGCTCTGGCGGCACAGGTGGATGTGATGATTGTCATCGGCGGCTATCACAGCGCGAATACGACCCGCTTGGCGCAGATATGCTCCGAGGTGAACTCGCGCACTTACCACATCGAGCGGGCACACGAGCTGCAGCCTCAATGGCTCAACGGTGCGGACAGAGTGGGCATAACTGCCGGCGCATCAACGCCTGAGAGCGCTATCGAGGATGTACACAATGTCCTCAAACAGATTGCCGGAGAGGAACGACTATCATGATCACGCAGTTTGAGCAGGTCCTCGATGCCGTCGTTGAGCGTCGCACCCTGACCGTTGCCGTCGCCGTCGCAGAGACCATGAGTGTGATGCAGGCTGTGAAGGACGCCGTGGACCAGGATATCGCCTGGCCGCTGCTGGTTGGCGACTCGGCGATGATCCACTCACTTGCCGACGATGTTGGAATTGACCTGACTGATGTCGAGGTAGTCCACGAGCCCAATGACCTGAAGGCGGCGCGCCTAGCCACACTCGCAGTGCGCGACGGTCGCGCACAGATGCTTATGAAGGGCCACATCCTCACCGATGATTTTCTGCGCGCAGTACTCGACAAGGAAACCGGTCTCAGGAGCGGCTACATCATGAGCCACGTGTTCATACTTGAGACCCTCGACCGCGGGCGCCTGACATTTGTCACCGACGGCGCAATGAATATCGCCCCTGATCTGACCACCAAGGCCGACATAATCATGAATGCCGTTTATCTGGCGCGTTGTTTTGGCATCGTCACCCCCAAAGTCGGCGTTCTTGCCGCCGTTGAGATGGTCAATCCGAAAATGTCTGCTACCACCGATGCGGCTGCCTTGAGTGTCATGGCAACGCGCGGACAGTTCCCTGACTGCGTCGTGGAGGGGCCCTTCGCCCTGGATAACGCCGTCTCCAGTATCGCTGCTCAGGTGAAAGGCATCGGGGGCGATGTCGCGGGGAATTGCGACATCCTCGTCGTACCCAACATCGAGGCGGGTAACATCCTCACCAAGTCATTCTCATTCATTGCTCACAAGTCCGTTGCCGGAGTGCTTGTCGGGGCCAGCGCGCCGGTAGTCCTGACCTCGCGTGCGGACAGTGCCGAAGCCAAACTCTACTCACTCGCCGTCGCCGTGCTCATGTCCAACATCGAGCGGAGCCAGCGTCTCAAGATCGGCAGAGTGCATTTCTGAAGTCGTTACTGCCGACCTGCTGCTCGCTCACAACCCACAAAAGCAGGTAATTGGCCCCCACTCGAGGAATAGACATCTAACAGACATCAGAACTACAGAGGTGAACTAATGTTTAAACTTAGTGCCATCAGTGATGAGATATCCCAGGACTTCGAGCGCGTGCTGCAGGTTTGCAGGGAGTACGATGTGCCGATGGTGGAACCTCGTTCGGTCTGGGACAACCCGCCGCAGGACATCCCAGATAGCGATGTGGCCAGAATGAAGAAGCTGCTCGACGAGTATGACATGTCCGTCGCCTGCATCGCCTCACCCTTCCTGAAGTGCGACCTGGGCGATGACGAGCAGTACAAAGAGCACCTCGGGATCCTGCGCCGCTGCATTCACCTCGCCCACGAGTTCAACTGCAAAATCATTCGTGGCTTCACGTTCTGGCGCACCGGCCCGCCTGAGGACGTCTGGCAACAGATACTCGACGCCTATGAGACCCCCATCAATATTTGCGAGCAGGAAGACGTTTATATCGGCATCGAGAACGAGGCCTCGACCCACATCGGTAGCGCCGCAGAAGCCGAGAGACTCTACAAGGACATGGCCAGTCCCCGCGTCCGCGCCATCTGGGACCCGGCAAACGAAGTCTTCGCCGAAGGCGGCGAGCTGCCTTACCCCGATGCCTTTGAGCGGATGAAGCCATTCCTCATTCACGTTCATATCAAGGATGCGGTCAAGGTGGAGAAGCCTGAGAAGGGCCGTTGCGTACCAGTGGGCGAGGGTGGATACATTGACTACCCGGGCCAGTTCCAGGCGCTGATAGACATGGGTTACGAGGGCGCGTGTTCACTCGAGACGCACTGGCGTCCGGACGCAGAGCTCGATCGGGACCTCCTCGACCAGCCGGGAGGCGCTGCTTTCTCCGCCAGTGGGGAGGCGGCGAGCCGGATCTGCCTCGACAACATCAAGGAGATACTCGCCGGCCTCAACTACGCCTAGCGCCTGCCAACTGCAAATTGCCACGCACGCATCCGGCCTTCTCGGCAGCCGGATGCGTATTTTCACACTCACATATAATCCTGTGGAGTCCTTATGCCCGCCAACATAGAACTGATCGCCACCGATCTCGACGGCACATTGCTTCACACTTCGCACGACATCTCCCCGGCTAACATGGCAGCGATGAGCGCGGCGGTTGCCGGCGGCATCACCATCTGTATCGCGACCGGTCGCAGCCATGCCTCGGCATCTCAGTTCGCCCGCCGGCTTGGCCTCGATGAGAGCCTCATCATCTCATATAACGGAGCCATGATCCGGCGCTGCAACGACGATGAACCGATGTTTCACACCACAGTCCCTGCGGACAGTGCAAAGGCCGTCGTCCGGCATTGTTTGGCCAAGCGCTGGTGCCTGCAGTACTTCATCAATGACTCCTACTACGTGACGCATATCAGCCGATGGGGCCGCCTGTATCTGGCCCGGACCGGTGACATACCGATTCCCGTCGGCGATCTGCGGCGCTTCGACGGACAGACTCCCACCAAGCTGCTCATCGCCGCCGACCCGGCTGTGATCGCTTCCACCTTTCCTCGTGAGCAGCAGCTGTGGCAGCCCGAACTCTTCGTCACTCACTCCATGCCTGAGTACATCGAGTACCTCAACCCGAACGCCACCAAGGGAAAAGCGCTCGCGTGGCTTTGCAGGTATCTCAACATCAGCCCGGAGAACACAATGGCCATTGGCGACCAGCTCAACGACTTGCCTATGCTTCAGCAGGCGGCCATCGCTGTCGCAATGCCCAGCGCTTGCGAGCAGGTCCGCGCCGAGGCCGACTACGTCCCCAACTCCGACCGCGACGGTGTCGCCGAAGCGCTCAAGCACTATCTCGACCTCTGACACAGAAGGACCTTCCGCCTCCGCAAAGAACTCTACTAATAGAATGTCGCCGCTGTGTCATCCAGGAGGCGGCCAATATAGCCTCGCAGCCGTCCGTCGGAGGTGTGGTGCTCAGTGAGCGGTCTCCGCAGGGCCTGTATTGTGTCTGTCGCGCTCGTCATTGTCGCCTGCTCAGGGCCGGTTTATGCACTTACTGCAGGCGATGTATCGGCACTTGTGCTGCTGGAGTGGCGCAAGGCGGGCGACATGCTGGTGGATGAGGCGCGTTGGTTCGGCGACCATAAGACGCTTGCGCTCGGTGGATGGCAGCAGCATCCCGACAAGTTCGCCGTCGCCATATACCCCGGACCTTCGGGACAGCTCCACTTGTGCCCTGATGCCGTCTCACCGCATTGTGCGGTCTCACTCGACGGGCAGCGTCTGACCTATTGGCGGCGTGTGCCGATGGAGCAAGGTGCCGCTGCCGAACTGAGCGTGCTTGACGTGAGCGGGCCGCTGATCTCAACAGTCGGTGCGCCGCGCAGGATCAACTCGGCAATGCACCTGGCGTGGCTTTCGGACTTCCTGGTACTCTTCACGTTGCAGCGTGACGACGTTGTGGGCGGCACGCTCTTTGTATCCGATTTGCGGGGCGGCGCACCGGTGGAGGTCTTGAAAGTTGAGAATGGGTTCTGGCATTCACTGAGAAATACCGCCGCTGGTGATGTTATCGCCGAGGTCGCAACAGGTCTCGGCCCGGCTCTCCACAAGGTCACCACGACGCCTTCGGGCCCCATCCAGGTCGCACAGATAAGTCGCCCGTCCTCAATCGAGCCGGTCTCATTCGAACTCGACCGTGAGGGCCAACTGATCTACAACCAGTCCGACACCGAAGGGCTCATCATTGACGACGGCGTCACGGGGTTCTCCCAATCACCCGATCGCCACGCCATCATCTACACGAAGCCTCATCAGATCATGGCCATCGCCGTCGGCAAAAAGCGGCCTCGTTGTGTCAAGCGCCTGCCGCCGAACAGCCCGTCTCTTATCGGTTGCTCCTGGTCGCCGGGGACGTCGAATGTTTGCGTGTGGGGCAAGCAGGCTGCCACCGGCAAGGTCTGGTACGGGCTGCTCGGCACGGAGCGAGTCACCGGGCGCTTCCGTTTTCCGCCCGATGCGGAGGTCAGCACCGGCGGTCGCATCTGGGTCGCCACGCGGTTTTATCTCGACGAGCGTGGCACCGTCAAGGAGCCGGACTGGAAGACGCTGAAGGCCTGCTTCGTGATCACGCGTGTTCTGCGAGGCACCGACCGGATCATCGCAGAGGCCGACAACGCCGGTGACGAGGGCGGCGTCGTGGCCCGTCTTGCCGGCAGTGATAATCCTGCACACATAGAGGACAGCGGGTCGCATATCCGTATCGGCACCGGGCCGGAGCCACCGACGCAGTGGATGCAGAGCTTCCGTGCCGCGCCCGTCGGCGAACTCGGTGCGTGGCTGCAGGATACCACTCACATCGGCGATCTGGTGAGTATCGGTGTCCAGCGCGACGTACTGCTGCCGGTCGGCCCGTCACCCCGCGGTCCGCAGCCGTAGCAACGCCATTCGCGCTCAATACATGGAGGAAAACCCGCTTGTGGTAGAGCAACTACCCTCAGTTACACTCAAATCCGGAGAAACTGCCGCAATCTACAAGGTCATCGGCCCTGAGCCGGAATGGGAAGAAAGGCTGCTATCGCGGCTCTCTCACAAGGGTCCGCTCTGGGACAAGCCAATGCAGCAAGCGCTGCGTGAGGGCTTGCCCGGTCTGACTATGACCTTTTACCAGATGCGCATGGATGACTACGCAGTCGGGAACCTCACCCTCGTGCAGTCGCTGGAGCGCCCGGTGGGCATCCTCCAGCACGTCTTCACCGATCCGGAACATCGCCGCAAGGGCATCTGCAATCACTTGCTGACCGCTCTTGTTGATGACTTCGCTGCTCAGAGCGGTCGCGCGATGTATCTCGGAACCGGCTACGATACATCACCATTCCACATCTACCGCACGTTCGGCTTCGAGGGCATTGGTACCACCGGCGGTATGGTTCGTGCCTTCGATGATGGCTATCCGGATAATTTCTGGCTTCCGGGCAGCACTACCATCCGCGCGACGCGCTGGGGCGACTGGCCGCTGTTGACGGCGCTCTACGAGCTTGAGACCGGCTGGGACCTGCGGGGGTACTTCTTCGGACAGTGTGGGCACAGCTCCTATGAGAGCGCTTACTGCAAGCTGCAGGAGACGATGGAAAAGCAGCAGGCGCAGCAGGTGATGGTGCTTGAGTGTGATGAAACGGGAGCGCTGGCCGGTCACGCGTTCCTCGCCTATGACGAGAAATGGCCGAACGGGCCACTGGTGCTCGACTTTTTCGTGCATCCTGATTTCGCGGAGGATTCGGAGCGGCTGCTGGGCGCGATCCAGATGCCGGCGGATATCAAGATACAGGCATATTGCGACAATAGAGCAGAGGTGCGCGCAGAGGTTCTCGAAGCCATCGGCTTCAAGCTCGAGGCGACACTGAAGAATCAGTACCGGACAAAGGCCGGTCCACCGGCCGACGTACACATCTACGCGTTCGGCCCGTAGTAGACGCCCCACGTGGACTTACGCGACGTCGTGTCGTGTCAGGCTATGGGACCGGCCCCCTGCACTTGCGCGTCATGTCACTTCCGGATTCCAGAGCAGATGTACGCGGTGACCGGCCGGATCCGCGTCCTTCAGATACGCCGCCTTCAGCGTCGGCTTGACATTCGCCTCCTCGACCTCAATGCCACGTGACTCGAGTTCGGCAATGGCTTGCTCGAAGTCATGTACCAGCACACAGACATGGGCCTTGTCGGCGGTCGGCTCCTTGGCGATCTCGAGCCGGCCCTTGCCGTGACCGGATATGAATATCGTGGAGTTCCCGATTTTCATGTCAAAGCTGAAGGTGCGGGCATACCAGTCCGCCATCTCCTGGCCGCCGCCATCCTCGGTCGGGTAGATGCCGGGATGCTCGATGCTGACAAACACCGACTCGCCGCGCGCCTTCTTGACCCACCAGAGGCAGTCTTTCACCTTGGCGCTGATGGCGTCAAAGTCTCCGGCGGCGACGAGGTCCTTGCTGACCAGCTTGCTGCCGATGCCGAGCGCCACCGCACCAGCCTGGATCCATGCCGTGATGCTCTCCTCCGTTGCATCAACACCGCCAGTCGGCATGATACTGACCCACGGGCTCGGCCCCTTGACTGCCTTGACGAAGGCCGGGCCACCCACCTCCCCGCCGGGGAATAGCTTGACGATCTCGACACCAAGCTCATGTGCTTGTTGGATCTCGGTGGCACTGCCGCAGCCGGGCGAGTAGGGTATCTTGCGGCGGTTGCATGTTTCGGCGGCCTCGGCATTAAGCGTCGGGCCGACTACGAAGTTGGCCCCATTGGCGATATACATCGCGGCGGTGGGGGCATCAATAACCGAGCCGACGCCCATGATCATGTTGGGGTGCGTGTCGCGGGCATACTTGACGAGTTCTGCAAACACCTCGATGGCGAAATCGCCACGGTTGGTGAACTCGGCAACCCTACCGCCTCCTGCTGCGATGGCGTCCACGATCTGCTTGGCCACTTCGATATCGCCATTGTAGAAAACGGGGACGAGGCCGCCTTCGTACATGGCGTTGAGTGTCTCCAGCCTGCTGAATTGTGCCATTGTGATTCCTCCCAGCGAATTGTCACGACCATAGCGCTGGCTCCCGTAGCCTGCTTTCATACGAGACCGGCGCAATTCTCGTTAGATTGTAGACGCCCTCGACTATCGCGTCAAGCCTCAGTCATAGAAGCCACTGGCGCGCTTGGCGGCCTGGGTCACGCGCACCACTTCGAGCGCCTCTTCCGGCTTAACGACCATTTGCTTGCGCTCGCGCAAGACGGCCCAAACGTTGTCGTAGAAGTCTCCGACTGACGGTCCGATCGAGGGTACCTCTTCTGACTGCCACGGTATCACATCGTCATTGCCGTAGGTGCGGTTCGGTGGCGCCTCCTCGAGCGTCGGCAGCACCTTGAGCTTCTTCGGATCAAACCACTCAATCTTACTGGTCTTGCCGTCCGAAAGCAAAGTGCCCGTAGAGCCCAGGAGCGTCCACTTCGGCTCGGGGAACTTGCAGACACTGGATACTTCCATGTCATATACGCGGCCGTTCTCGGCCTTCAGCAGCAGCTTCACATGGTCCTCAGCATCGCCGGCTGCGGCGATGTGCTTGAGGTCGCAGAAGATGTCCTTGACCGGCGAGCCGAGAAATTGCAGGCCCAGGTCTATGAAATGCGGGCAGGTGTTGTTGATGACACCCCCTTCATATTCCTCAAGTGTCTGCCAGTCGTTGCGGCGGCTGAAACCAAGTGCTCTCATGCGGATTTCGAAGACTTCGCCGATCCGCTTGGTCTGGATGACATCGAGGATATGTCGGGCCTCGGGCGCGAAGCGGTAGTTCTGATGAATGAACAGCTTCTTGCGGAGCTTCTTGGCGGTTTGGACCAGGCCGCGGGCCGCCTGGAAACTGTCGGAAATGGGCTTCTCGCAGATGCAGTGATAGCCTGCCTTCAGCACCTCCTTGGAGATCGGGGCATGGGTATTCGAGTACGTGGCCACCACCACCACATCACAATCACTGTCAGCCAGCAGCTCTTTGTAGTCGGGATATGTCGAACACTTGAATTCCTCCTGTGCCTCCTCCATCCGTTCCGGTATCCAGTCGCTGACAGCGGAGATCCAGAAGCGGTCGTCGCCGCGCATCCGGCGGATGTGAATGTCGTAACCTGAGCGTCCCAGTCCGATGACACCTACTGAAATCGGTTTCTTCGTTGCCTTTGCCATCATGAGGTCCTCTCCATCGCAGAATCATCATCACTCGATTGCCAGGGCCTGCAGACGCCTCACCCGAAGCCCCTGCCACCTTCGCCGCCCTCCTATTCCCTGCCGTGGGCACCCGCACCTCCTTGCCACTCCCAGCTTCACACATGCAGGACTCGGCATGCGTAGCAGGGAAACCTCTGATCAGCATGGAGTCGCAGCGCCGGGCACAAGGAGAATGCCCTATGGAGCCCTACGAGCGCATAACGAGAATCGTGCAGCGCCAACCGGTGGACCGGCCCGGCATTGACTACTATGCCACGCCGGAATTCGACCTGATGCTCAAGAGCCACCTGGGCACTGATGACGGCGAAGCCGTGCTCCAGCGCATCGGCTGCGACATCCGGCGAGTGGCGGGCAGATACGTAGGGCCACCGGAGCTCAGCGGCGCTGCCGGAGTCGGCGCGGAGGGCCGCGACTTCCTCGGCATCGTCTGGAAGCCGATGAAGAACAAGTTCGCGACCTACAACGAGATAGCCCACCACCCGCTCGGCCACGTCACAACGGTCAAGGAAGTCGAGGCATACTCATGGCCCGACCCGGACTGGTTCGACTTCTCGCATTTCAAGGACGAAATCGCCCGCCTCAACCGCGAACAGCGCTACTGCATTCTCTTCTTTGTGGGCGGCGCCTTCGAAACGCCCTGGTACATGCGAGGCCTCGAGCGCTTCCTCATGGACCTCGTCGAGACCCCCGACATCGCCGAAGCGATTTCCTACCACGCTGCGAAGTTCTACAAGGCCCGCGCCATGCGAGCCCTCGAGGCAGCCGACGGGGCCATTGACATGGTCTATAGCGGCGGGGATATTGGCACTCAGCGGGGCATGATGCTAGCCCCGGATTTCTGGCGCAAGTACATCAAGCACAACCAGGCCCAGCTTATCACTGTCTTCAAGCAAATGGGTCTCATCACTATGTACCATTCCTGCGGCAGCCTCGTGCCGGTCATCGAGGACCTCATCGAGATGGGCCTCGACATCCTTGACCCTATCCAGCCGAAGGCGGAGGGGATGTCGGCTGAGGAGTTGATGAGGCAGTTCGGCGGGCGGCTCTCCTTCCACGGCGGAATAGACGAGCAGGAACTGCTCCCACGCGGCACTCCCGCCGACGTCCGTGACGAGGTCGAGCGCATCATCTCCGTGTTTGGCGCTGACGGCGGCTATATCGTCTGCCCGGCCCACGCCATCCAGCCCGACACGTCCCCCGAGAATGCACTGGCAATGTACGATGCCGCGCTGGCTTGGCGGTTCTGACCAGGACCATCTCCAAAGCTGCTGCCTTACCGCACACTGAGACCTCCACAACGAGGAGAGCAACATACATGCCTGCGCTACCTGACAGATGGTGGGAAAATGTCTTTTTCGGTCTCCACTATGACCTACACGCGAACGCCGAGGATATCGAACTCGGCGCCGAACTGACCCACGAGCACCTGCGGGCGATGCTGGAACGGGTCAAGCCGGACTTCGTCCAGTGCGATTGCAAGGGCCACCCGGGATACTCCAGCTATCCGACAAAGGTCGGCTCGCCGTCGCCGGGCATCGTCAAAGACGCTCTCCGCATCCACCGTGATGTGACGGCCGAGATGGGCATTCCGCTGTCGGTTCACTACTCCGGTGTGTGGGATGATCGCGCCGTGGAATTGCATCCTGAGTGGGCGATAGTGGATGCCGAAGGCCTCAGTGGCGGGGAACATGGCGAGCACAGAGCCGGCTACACATGCCTCTTGAGCCCCTATACTGAGGAGTTGATGATCCCGCAGTTGATTGAACTCATTGATCTCTACGATGTGGACGGCTTCTGGGTTGATGGCGAGAATTGGGCGGTGCGTGACTGCTACTGCGACCGCTGCCGTGCCGAGTTCACGCGTCGAACCGGCATTGCGGACGCCCCTACGGACCGCGAGGACCCGAACTGGCCGACCTGGCGCGCCTTCATCCGCGACCTCTTCGTCGAGCATGTCACCAAGTACGCCGACGCCGTACACGCCCGCAAGCCCAACTGCGCAGTCTGCAGCAACTGGATGTATTCACTGCGTCAGCCGGGGCCGGTAGCAGCGCCGTTGGATTACATCTCCGGTGACTTCAGCCCCTCCTTCGGCTGCGAGCGTGCCCAGGCCGAGGGGCGCTACATCAGCGGCCACAACATGCCCTGGAATCTCATGGCATGGACCTTCACGTGGACCTTTGTCGGGCACTCGGATCACAAGCGGGCAGTATGGCAGGCCAAGACTGCGACGGGTTTATGCCAGGAAGCTGCCGAAGTCATGTCATGTGGCGGAGCCGTCTTCCTCTACGATGTCCCGCAGCGTAGCGGCCGGCTCACCGGTTGGCACCAGGATATCTTCGCGAAGGTTGCCGATTTCTGCCGGGACCGGCAGCCTTTCTCGCAGCATACGGTATCAGTGCCCGATGCAGCAGTCCTTGTCAGCGACACGCACATGTACCGTCACAATGCGGAGCCCTTCTGTATCGGCGAAAGCACTTATGGCATCGAGGGCGCGCTCCATCTGCTGATGGAGAATCAATACGACGTGGACCTTCTCGACGAGACGCGCCTCATCGAGCGTATGGATCAGTATGCTCTGGTCGCGGTGCCCGAGCAAAACCCGATTTCGGACGAGATGGCGGCTGCGCTCGAGAGCTATGCAGAGGGGGGCGGGACCGTACTCATTACGGGGGCGCATCTGGCTGACGTGCATCCAGAGCTTACAGGGGTTGAGGCGGCCGGGGAAGCGGAGGACAAGCCCTGGCATGTGGCGGTAGCGGGGGAGGCGGCGACGATCAGCGGTCCGTGGCAGCCGGTGCGCATGCTGGACGCGGAAGCGTACGCTATGGTCATGGATCAGCAGGAGCCGGGCAAGGATGAGACTGACTATCCGGCGGTCACGGTACTGAGGGCCGGCGCGGGTCAGGTCGTGGCTATCCATGGGGCCTTCATGCGCAGCTACTACCTCAGCCATCACCCTCGGCAGCGTGCCTTCGCCGCCGCTCTCCTCGACAGCCTGGACCTCGACCGCAACCTCACGGTCGTCGCTCCTCCGACCATCGAGGTAGCCGTCCGCGCCGGCGATGACATGCTGGCGGTGCATCTGGTCAACCGTGCCTGCAACCCACCCACCACACCCAGGTGCCACATCGTCGAGAGCGTACCCCCCGTCGGCCCCGTCGAGGTCAGCCTTTGCCTCGAACAAGCGCCGCACCGCCTCCGCCTTCAGCCTGGTGACCGCGAGCTCGACCACACCTACGCCGACGGCTGGCTACACGTCACGATCCCTCAGGTCCACGTCCACGACATCATCGTCATACGGTAACCGCAGCACTCGCGTGCCCGCGCTACTGCTCCTGTGCGGCTGGCGGAGGCTCGCTGCTCAGCCAGATGTCGTCGAAGCAGAGCCTCGTGCCTTCCCCCGCTTTGAGGGGGTAGCCTGCCGAGTAGAAGCGCAGCACATCTATCTGCGCCCAGTTCGGCTGACGTTGCGCCAAGAAATCCGTCTTGGCAAATGAGAACAACTTCCAGCCCTCCCAGTCAAGGGCGATCTTCTTCTGGAAGCTGTCCTGTCGGTCAGTGACCGGATTGATGGTCTCCAGGAAGAGCAGCACCTGGCTGTCGTCGGGCTTAGCGCAGTGAACCCACATGTTGAGGTAGTTGTACTGCGTCCAGTCAGAGGCGACGGTTCTGAGGAAAAGGGAGGTCCGCAATACCGTGTCCGTCCACTCAGCTACCCGTTCGCCGGTCCTGGTGGGCTCCTTGGCGGCTAGGAGAGGCGTCAGAGCTCGGGCGTTGGTGTCGGGGTGGAAGAGGACGAGTTTGTGGCCCGGGGGTTCGTCCGGTATCAGTCGCAGGTCGTCAAATCGCAGCACGGTACCAGGTTCGTAGCGGGTGAGGCCGGGCCAGCCATCGAAGGCCAGGCGCACACTGTCTATCTTGGTGAAGCCAACCGCCTCATGGGCCATACGGAAGCTGCATGCGTAGAAGCGCAGCTCACGCCAGCCCTCCCAGTCAATCTCAACCACCGCCCGGTAGTAGTCCGGCTTGTCTGTGGCGGGGTCATCCGAGTACAACAGCAGGGCCATGACCGCGCCGGTGGCTTTCTCGGAATGGACCCACATGGCGATGCTGTCGTATCCGGTCCAGTCATGGGGGATCTGGGTGTTGACGATGTACTTCGCGGCGACCTCGGGGTCCCACTTGCCCGAGGTGTCGCCTTGTTTGACGAACTCGCCGTCCGACACCAGGTCCAGCCCATTCTCTCCGCGAGCGTCACGCCAGCGCGTGCCCGGGTCGCCCTCCATATCGTCAATCATCAGAGCGTCTTCGAGGGCCTCCACCTGCTCCTGGGGCTGTTCCGCCACGATGCAGTACACATCATCTTGCCGGGTGAGATGGAGTCCTGACGCACGGCACAACTCCTCGAGGGCTTGCTGAGCGGTCGCGTCCTTGAGCACGAACTTGTCCACCGTGCGCTGGCCGATGTCCTGCGGGATGCGCACCTCGACTCCAGCGACAGCGGCGATCATCTTGCCGACCGAGGTCACGGTAGCGCCCTCTACCTGGAGACTGATCCCTGTCGGCTCTGGTTGAGCCAGGCACAAAGGCGCAACTACAAATGCCAATAGCATCAGCACCACCACGCCACTCCACCTACGCGTCAGCATCGCACTTCCTCTCTCCCAAACAAGAGTCCACGTATCCGAGTTGAGTGCATCACTCTCACTGATGACTAACGTATTGCGCCTCGCACAGGTTCACGTCATGTTGGGAATTCGCCTCTGGCAACGGCCCTCCGGTGTGTCATCCCGGTCGCGACCAGAGGCGATGCTGCTGCCCGTTACAGAGCACGTAGCGCCGCCTGCCGCTCCTATGGCGCTACGGGGCGGAACTTCTGGATGTTATAGTTCCAGGGATCTGCCACGTATACATTGCCCCCTGCATCTACAGCCACGTCTGCGGGCCAATTGAACTGTCCATCGTCAGCGCCCCGCGAGCCCCACTTGGTGATGAATATGCCGTCGCTGCTGAACTTCTGGACACGATAATCGTTGGTATCTGCCACGTACACATTCCCGTCTGCATCCACCGCCACACCCCTGGGGTATTCGAACTGTCCATCGCCCGAGCCTTCAGAGCCCCACTTGGTGATGAACGTA
>CAZCJS010000072.1:0-16606 GCA_964498775.1 uncultured Armatimonadia bacterium | reverse complement strand
TGCCCATATCCACTGCCTCCGCGCTCGTCGCGGCGACGCTTCTGTGCTTCATCGTCGCCGCTATGGGCACCTACCTGCTCTGCCGTTCCTATGCCGCAAGACGCTCCTCCTCGCTCTTCGCCGCCACTGCTTTTGCGACCATGGGGGGCATGTTGGCCCATGTTGATCATCTCGGTCTCATCGGCGCCGCCTGCTTCATGCCCTTCATGTGGTACGCCGCTCGCAGAGCCGCGCGAGAGGGGGGCCTCAGATGGCTCGCAGTCTCCGCCATCGCCGTCGCCATGGGCTTCATCTCGTCTTTTCCCCAGGCTGCTGTTATGGGTGCCCTCTCAGCGGCCGTCCTCTACCTTTTCGAGTTGCGGCTGGCCGGTACTTGTACCTGGCCGAGAGCGGTCGGCAGTTCGGCACTCTACCTGGGCGGTCTTGGTTTCATCGGCATTGCCCTCGGTGCTGTCCAGGCGTTACCGATGTACGAACTCGCCAGGCATTCAGTGCGCGCCGACATTTCCGGATGGGAATTTGCCACCTCCTATTCACTGCCTCTGACGCATCTCATCCGTTTTGTTGTCCCCAACTTCTTCGGCGCAAATGACGCCACGTATCATGGTGCCTGGAATCATCAGGAGCTGCATCCCTATGTCGGCTTGTTGCCCCTCCTGCTGGCGCTGTGGGCGCTATTCCGGGTCCGCAATCGCAACACTCTCATCATCGGCCTGATACTTGGCATCTCGGTGCTCCTGGCCCTCGGCGGCAGTACGCCCATTTATCGGCTTCTTTACCGCCTGCCGTTTTTCGGGACCTTTCGCGCACCTGCTCGCTGGGTGCTGGCTGCCGGGCTGGCGATCGCTGTTCTCAGCGCACTCGGCTTGGACCGCCTGCTCGGTGACTTGACCGCAAGGGTCGCAGCTAAATGGTCACGCGGTCTCTTCATTGCCGCCGCCGTCTTCGCCGCGGTCTATCTCGCCGCATTTCTCCTCCAGCCGAGCGCGGTCGGCTGGATGGATACGCTCGTCGCCCAGGGCAGGCTCCCGACGCCCGACGCTCCGTCAGGCGCAGACCTGTCGGCTCGTCTCGCCTTCGCCTACGAAGCGCGCATACTTGCTCCGGCCAGGACGATGCCATACACCGCCGCTGCTCTGCTGCTGGCGGCCGTCGGCATGGCCTGTATCAAGCGATGGGGGAGAGGGCCGGCTCGCGCGCTCTTCCTCGCTGGAATGGTTCTGGAAGCCGCCTTATTCGGCTGCACCTATAACGCCTTCGTGCCCGCGAGTGTACTGAACTACCGCCCACCGGTAACCGCCCCGATGAAACCTCTCCCCGAAAGCGGCCGGTACTACTACGAGCAGGACCCCGACTGGCTGGCCGGGCGCGCGGCAACTGATCCCCTTGTCGCGGGCAATCCGGCCGTTGCCGACTACGTGGTTCCGCGGCCCAACCATAATCTGTGCTTTGGCATCGCCTCTTTCGGCACCTACGACCCGCTTGAGCTTGCCAACTGGCGGCGGCTTGCGGACCTGCTCAAGCCGCACATTCACCACCCCGCCGCCGCGGCCTTCGCCGGCATCGAGTATGCCGCCGTGTCGGAGCAGCGCGCGCGGGATTTCGCCGAGTGGGAAGAGGTGAACAACTGGCGCGGCATGGTGCTGTTACGCAATCCGAGATACCGCGGCCTTGCGTGGGTCTGCATGCAACAGGCGTTGGAAGAGACGTTGCCGCAGCGTCTCGCGGCAGATAATGCCCACGAGTTGTTTGGCACAGCCTACATGGCAGGCGACTATTTGCTCAGGCCTCCTGCGAAGGGCCATATTATTATTGGTTACCCAATCGGCCCGCAAGTAGATGTGCGGCGCTGGGACCACAGCGCCATCGAGGTTGACGTTTTCAGCCCGTACCCGGATAGCACTCTGGTCATCACCAGCACAGACTATCCGGGCTGGAGTGCTACAATTGACGGCGTGGCTGCCGAGTTATTCCCGGTCAACATCGCCTTCACGGGTCTGAGCATCTCCGAGGGCTCCCATCATGTCAAGCTCACTTACCGCAACGAGATGATGGTGCGGGGCGCATACATCAGCCTCATTGCGCTTCTGCTGTGCGTTCTGGCTATTGCATTGGGCCGCCCTCGGCGTATTCCCAATTTTCGAGATTAGCCCTCATCGCTCGAGCGCTGTGGCCGCTAACGCACGCTCGACAGTGGCTTGTGCCGTCCCGCCATTTCCGCCATTGCATCCCACAGTATGGCCCCGAGCACGATTGCCACGACCAGGAAGCTGATGTAGAGCATCTGCCCGCCGAGTTCCTTCAGATCAGTCGGCTCCGCCACCTTGAAGACGATACCCAGCACAATCCCCAGCGGGGGCAGGACAAGTGCTCCCACCAGCAGACCTACATGTGTCAGAGCCGCCAGCCCCACAACGTTAGGTATCTCGCCGGCCTTAACTGCTGCTATCGCCCGGCAGCTTGCGATGAAGCGCATCAGTTCTCCCAGCCCGCAGAGGTATCCCGCCAGGCTCAGGCCCCCGCTAATCACAAAGAGCACCTGCGGATCCCATATCATCCCGAACCGCTTCGCCCGCAAAGCGATTAGATCAATATCTTTCAGTGCCGCGAAGCCGCCTATTTGCGCAAGTAGTCTGCCCGCTGCGAAGGTTAGAATTAGCCCCGCCACCACGCTGATGATGGCGAGGACAATGATAGCAGGCCGCGCTTTGATCAGCTTCTCCGCCAGGTGTTCGTCAAACACTCGCAGCCTTGTCTTCTCGGAAGTCTCACCCGGCAAGGCAACGCCGGCAGCAGCCGCATTAGTGCTCGCCGCGCCATGGACATGCGTCATTATTTCCGGTCGCGGTCTGGCATCATCGTCTTGCTCCGGCTCCAATGGACATCCACACTCTACGCAAACCGTATCAGAAGGGCCGACCTCGGCTGCGCATCTCGGACACGTTTTCTTTCCCTTTGCCACTGCTGCGAACACCTCCACGACAAACCCATGTGATTCATTGCCATCTGCATCTACATCTAGTTCGCCACATCGCTGAGTTTCCCTCCCAACCTGCCTCTTGCCCAACACACCCTCGCCGGTGTATATTGAGCATGCCAGGGAAGGTCTGTAGCATGGCCGAGGAGAATAATAAGCCTCGTTGCGCAAATCCCGGAGGCACTAAGAACGTGGAAGCCCTGCCGCTTGCACCCACCAACAATATATCTGGAACCGATTCAACCGGACACCTTCGTGGCCTGAGTATGCCCGCGCTTGTTCTCTCCATTGGCTTCCTGGTCGTCAGCATGATCTGGATCTACGCAGCCGGAATGGTCGGCCGCGGCGCACAGGTTGGCGAGAGCGTCCCGGTCATACCGGCCATGGGCGCACTAATGCTGTTGACTGTTCTGGCGCCCCTTCTCCGCGCGCTATGGCGGCGTCTAGACCTTCCACAGGCCGACGTGCTGCTTGTCTATGTCTTCCTCTGCATCGCTGTCACCTGTGCATCTGTGGGTGTCGTCCGCCTCCTGATGCCATCTTTGACCACCGCCCAGTACTTCGCCTCACATGAAAATGACCTCGGTCTCATCAGTACCTATCTTCCCACCTGGCTGGTGCCTCAGGATCAGAAAGCAATTCGCGACATGTACGAAGGCGCCGACGGCGAGGTCATACCCTGGCGCACATGGATCGTGCCTCTAACCTTCTGGACTTTGTTCCTGCTCATGACATTCCTCTCCATGCTGGGCATCAGTGCTCTGTTCCGGCGCCGCTGGGCGGAAAAGGAGCATCTCGTCTTTCCCATCGTCCATCTCGTAGTGGACATCTCCGACCAGCGCGGCTCACGATTGGCTACCGCTTTCTTCCGAAACCCCGTCATGTGGACCGGCTTCGGACTCGCCGCCATGTACAATATCTTCAACATCATTCAGGCCTGGAATCCATCGGTCCCGGCAATGGGCCGCGCATACAGCATCAGTGCGCTGTTCACCGAACGCCCATGGTCGGCTGTTGCTCCCCTAAGCATCGCTTGGCGACCGGAAAACTTCGGCCTCGGATACCTTGTCTCAACAGAGATCACGCTCTCAGTGTGGGTTTTCTACCTGCTGCTACGCTTCAGCAACGTTGGTGCCGTCGTTGCCGGATATGACATACCCGCATTCCCCTTCGATCAGGAGCAGTCGGCAGGCGCGTATCTGGCGATCGGCATCTTTCTCATCTGGGTGGCCCGTGAAGATCTCCGCCCCATTTTCTCAAAGGCGTTCACTAGCACCGCCGCTTCTGAACTCAACGAAGACAATGAGCCGATGTCATACAGATGGGCTATCATCGCTGCCATCGGCGGCTACGTTGGCATGGTCATCTTCGCCGCCAAGGCCGGCATGTTGGTCTGGACCGCTGCCATCTATTTCGCATTGATCCTGCTTTTTGCGATGGTCTATGCCCGGGCACGTGCCGAGGCCGGCGCCGCCATGGTCTGGCTCTTCCCCTTCTACCAGCACAAGCGTATGATGATCTACGCCCTTGGCTCCGCACCATTCGCGCCTCGTGGCAACATGACAAATCTCACCATCTTCTCGCTGTTCATGTTCCTCAGTCGCGGCTACTACCAGTCAATGATGGCCTATCAGATCGAGGCCTCTAAGATTGCCGGTGTCGCCAATATCCGCCAACGCGCCATGAGCTCCTGGCTCATCATCGCACTACTGCTCGGACTTCTTGGCGCGTATCATGTTCATTTGAAGGCCTATTACACCCACGGGGCGAATATACTTGAGGGGGGCACAACTGAAGGCGGATATCGCACCAGGCTTGCAAAAATCGAGTACGAGGGTACCGCCGGCTACCTCAAATCTCACGTCAGGCCCGACACTCAGCGTGCTACCGCCGGCATAGTCGGCTTCTTGATAGCTGCAGCATTGATTGGCTTGCGCTCGCTGTTCTTGCGCTTCCCGCTCCACCCGCTCGGCTACGCGATGGTCACATCTTACGGGGGACCTATATGGGGGCCGTTCTTCATAGTATGGGTCATCAAGACCATCGTGATGCGTGTCGGAGGCATGAGGCTTTACCGCCAGTTGATCCCGTTCTTCGTCGGGATCGTGCTGGGACATTTCTTCACAGTGGGCATGGTCTGGGGCTGGCTCAACTTGTTCGTCAGTACAAGACACGCCTATGCCGTCCATTTCGGCTGAGCAGAGGCTCGACCCGGCCTGGCAAGACACCGCCGCAGAAGATTCGTCGCCGGGCGTCGGCGCCAGACAGAACAGAGGGGCAGAGCTTACACGTCTGTTCGTAATACAACAGCAGTACATCGTAGTACATCAGGTTCCATGGGGACACCAAACGTCTTTGTTTACCCGGAGTTCCCGAAAAAAAAGGTTCCGATGGGATGCGTGGAGTCTCCGCAAGGAAACTCCGATGGGATGCGAAGCATCTCGCAAGCGCTGCTTGCACCCGGCATTTCCATACGCCGATTCGCTCATGCGAGTAATAGAGGAGAGACATCTACATGCCAAATCGCTGCGACCGTAACTACCTTCGCACCGCAGGGCGCTTGATCGGTCTCACGACCATATTCGCTCTCGGCTGCCTCATCAGCCCTTCGACGGCCGCCGCTGGCACCTACGAGCAATGGGCCAGCAGTATTGACATGGAGAGAGTTGTCGGCGACCTCCACGCCATGGAGCAACTTGGCAGTCGTGTCGCAGGCTATCCCGGCAACGACCGCGCCGCAGATATGATCCACGCCGAATTCAAGCGCCTCGGACTGCAGACTATGGTGCAACAGTTCCATGTCCCAACTCCTATGGACTATGGCAGCTACCTCGAGATTGATGGCAAGCGCTATCATCTTGACGCATTGTGGCCAAACCTCGTCCGCACCTCGCAGGTGGACAACAGCGGCCTCACCGGATCCGTTATCTACGTTGGTGAGGGTACTCTGTCACACTTCAACGGCAAGGATGTCCAGGGCGCTATCGTGCTGATGGACTTCAATACCCAGCAGAACTGGATGAACGTGCCTCTACTCGGCGCCGCCGCTGTCCTCTTCGTCGAGCCGCTCGAGACTACGCGGGGTGAAGCCGAGACCAAGCTCCTCCGCGTCCCCGTAGATGTGCCCAGGTTCTACGTCGGTGGCGACGAAGCCGCCGAAATCCTCGCCAAGGTTGCCCAGAGCGACATTCAGGGAACTATCGGCTATGACAAGCCGATGGTCTGGGAGAATCGCATCAACCGTAATATCATCGGCATCCTCAATGGCAAGAACGCCGAATTGGCCAAAGAAGCTGTAATCATCCAGGCACACTACGATTCCATGTCCGTGGTACCGGCCCGCGCACCCGGCGCCTCTGATGCCTGTGGCATCGCCAGCCTTCTCGAGATCGCCCGCCTGCTTGCCGACAACCCGCCGGACCGTAGCGTAGTCTTCCTGGCCACCAGCGCCCACTTCCTCGGCCTCGCAGGCACGCGCGAGTTCGTCAACCTCCGTGGTCGCGAGCCGCGCAAGGAGCGCTTCCGCGACCAGCGACTCAAAGAGCTCGAAAGAGAACTCAAAGAGCTGGAGAGATCTCTGGAGGAGACCACGACGAGACTCGCAGAAGTCAGGGAGCGCCTCAAGACCGCTACTGAACGCGAGTTGCAGCTTAAACCCGCCAACGTCCTGGTTGGACAACTCGAACTCAGCCCGGCAGACGCTGAAGAGCGCCAAGAGCGACTCACGGCCGACATCGCAAACAAACGAAACGACATCGCCATCTGGAACCGCCTCGACCAGTTTGACAGGATACACATGCTCATCGGGCTTGACCTCAGCACCCACAACAACACGCTCGGCGCATTTCAGGTCGGATGGTATTTCGTCCAGGCACACCTGCTCCGCTTCTACTCACCAGTCGGCAAGCAACTCACGAAGTACGCCGAAGCAGCCGCCGCAGCACTCGGATACGAAGTCAGCGACGTCTTCGTGGACGGTATCAATCCTGTCAAAGGCCGCGAGTGGCATACATTCTTCCCCGGCAAGATCGCATTCGACCATGAGATGACCATACGCGGTGGCCGTCCCGGCTTCGTCTTCACTACCGTCAACGATGCACGATCCCTTGTTGACACCCCGCTCGACACCGTCGCCAGCCTTAACATCGGCAACCTGCAAACTCAGTTGCGCATGTTGGTCTGCCTCCTGACCGACTTCATCAACGAGACCGAACTGAGGGAAGTTGCGCTCAAGCGCGTCGAAGCCCTCAAGAAGATGGACGACCTCGAAGACATCAGGGGCGACGTCCTGGAATTCCGGCGCAAAGAATCCTTTGTCCCCAACACTCCCGTCCCCAATGCCCTCGTACTCATCCAGGGAACCTCCCGGATGATGATGGGCGTTCACACCGAGACACTCGCCATGTCGAATGAAACAAGTGAGTTCATACTGCGTGGCCAGATGCAGGGCGTAGGCGCAAAGCTCGAAGCTTACGCATTCTCGCCACGCAATGGCGATATCGTTTACGCGCCTGACCACGGCCCCGACGGCGACGCCAAGTACCCCAGAGATGTCTCCGGACGCTCCGGACTTAGACGGCCCGTCGTCGTATTCGCCTGCTCGCCCACTGACGTCTACGACCTTGTTGACGAGCGCTATTTCCAGACGCTGCAGAAGATGTTCGTTTATGACGCCACGAACAACAGCACGCCCATTTCCTTCGGCTTCTCGCTCCCGGTCGTCGCCGCCGGTGGCGCCGAGTTCCCATCATATGTAGAGCCCTGTGCCGTCGTCTATTCACTGCCGAATGTGGACCTCCAAATTACGATGGGCATGGGACTCCTCGGTGTCCGTATGATCCTGATCAACTCCACCGACGACAATCCCGAAGGCGAGGGCTTCAGAGCCGCAAACACGCCTTCGATTCCACTGACCCCGCTCCAGGCCGCCATGGACATGTGGCGCATAGATGAGTACCGGATGAACAAGCTCGCCGAGCGCGGCATCACCAATGCGCGCCTCACAAGCCTCCATGACATGGCCAAGGAATCTCTCGATCTCGCCGAAGACAGTATCAGAGAGCGTGACTACGACAAGGGCCTCGCCGCTGCCCGACACGCCTGGGGATATGAATCACGCGCCTATCCCGATGTCCAGCGCACATCACTCGATGTCGTCAAGGGCGTGCTCTTCTATCTCGCCCTGCTCCTGCCGTTCGCCTACTTCGGCGAGCGCCTTCTCATTAGCGCCAGGACCGTCATCGGCACCATCATCGGCACTGTCATTGTCTTCCTCGTCATATTCATGGCCCTGGCTGCGGTGCATCCCGCATTCAAGCTCACAGCGAATCCTCCAATTATTCTCCTTGCCTTCATCATCATGGCCCTGGCCGTTGTCGTTATCTCTATTGTCACGATGAAGTTCAACGAGCAACTCAAAGCGATGAAGCAGTCACGTGGCGGCGTCCATGAAGCTGATGTCGGCCGGCTTTCTGCAACCACTGCCGCATTCAGCCTGGGCATCGCCAACATGCGTCGCCGCAAGATCCGAACCACCCTGACAGCTATCACCCTGATCCTGCTCACATTCACAGTCATCAGCTTCACGTCCATCGTCGCCGGCCTCAGGGTCAATGAGATCAAGCTCCCCTTTGCGCCTGCCTACCAGGGGGTAATGCTTCGCGACCGGTCATGGCTCTCACTCGAAGCGCCCACTGCAGACATCATCGCCAACGAGTTTGCCGAAACCGCCACCGTCTCGCCACGCGCCTGGTACACTTCCGCACAGATTGACAAAGAACTGATGGTTGATGTGACCAACGCCGCCAAACTCACCAAAACATATACAATTAGTTGTATCGTCGGACTCTCGCCTCAGGAACAGCAGGTCATGGACGTCGGCGATATGGTTACGGCCGGTCGGTGGATAAGCGCCGATGACAAGAACACCTGCCTGATACCTACCAGCGTTGCCGATGCGCTCGACATCACCAATGATGACCTGGGTGCCGCCGAAATCATCATGTTCGGCAGCCGCTACCGCGTTATCGGGATCGTCAGTGAAGAGAATATGCGTAAGCTCCGCGACCTTGACGGCGAGCCACTCATGCCCGTCAACTACGCATTGCTGCGCCCCGAAATCCTCAAAGAGCTCCAGCGCCAGGCCGAACAGCGCTCACAGCTCGGAGCCAGCAGCGCCGGCTCTCTGCTCCAGGAGTACAAGCACTTCGGGCCCGAGAAACTCATCATTCTACCCTACAACCGCGTACTTGAATTGGGAGGCACACTCCGCTCGATCGCCGTCAAATTCGACACCGCCGACGCTGTCCTCACAAACGTGCAGAGGATGATGAAGCGCTTTGCGCTCTCCCTCTATACCGGGCTCGAGGATGCCACTTATCTGTTCAGTTCAGTCGGCGTCACATCCCTCAGCGGCATGGAGAGCATCGTCATTCCCATACTCATCGCGGCCCTCATCGTCTTGAACACTATGCTCGGGGCTGTCCACGAACGGACCACTGAGATCGGGATCTATAGCTCCCTTGGTCTCGCACCATCACATATCTCGATGCTCTTCCTCGCCGAAGCCGCTGTTTTCGCCGTTCTCGGTGCTATCATGGGCTACCTGATGGGGCAGGTGCTCACTAAGATACTCTATGCCACAGGCAGTACCCATGGACTCGAGCTCAACTATTCATCACTGGCCGCAATAGCCGTTACGGTTATCTCCATGGCTGTCGTCATCCTGTCCACACTCTATCCGAGCAAGCAGGCATCAGAGATCGCCTCCCCCGGAATCGAGCGACGGTGGTCACTACCAGACCCTGACGGCGACATGATGACCATCGTTCTACCGTTCACGGTCACAGGACGCGATGCTTACGGAGTCTCGGCATTCCTCAAGGAATTCTTCGACGAATACGTCGGATACGCCGGCGGCGACTTCCTTGCTGAGAACGTCCAGCTCGAACCGGAAGAATTCGAGTTCGGCGAGGGCATGGCGATTCACCTCCGCATGTGGCTGGCTCCCTACGACCTCGGCGTCAGTCAGGACTTCAGCCTCGGCTGTGAACCGACTGCCGACAGCGACATATTCGCTATTGTCCTCCGCCTCCAGCGACTCGCCGGCGACATCAACTCCTGGAAGAAGACCAACACTCTCTTCCTCGGCCAAATCCGCAAGCAGTTCCTCATCTGGCGCACCGTACCGCAGGGAGAGAAGGTCGCCTATGCTGATCGCGCCGACCTTATCCTCGCTGGAGAATATGAGGAACAAGCCGACTTGCTATAAACCGCCGGCAACCGACTAGGACCGCCTCTAGCCAGGCACGAACGCGCAGCGTGGCACATTCAGCGTGGGTGAATACGAGTCGGGGGGAGGCGTCTGGCACTGCTTCGCGCAAGGCGCACCGGCTTGTCGCTAATGGAGCGAGCCGGCGGAGAGGTTGATGAACTGCACGACGGAAACCCCTGGGCCCTGGAACTTGACCTGCTGGGTTGTGCTCAGGCTCAGATTATAATGCTGCACAGTGTTAGCCTCACCGAGGTCGAGTTTCCGTTCTCTCACAGTCATCGGTTCCGGGATGCCGGTCACTTTGACACGTACCGTCGTGAGATGGTCTGCTAGGTTGACGATGAAGAGGTTTGCGGCATAACGCGTGGATACGGCGGCGATGACTACGTCGGGTGAGCAGCGTATGATTCCGCGGAAACTCGCTCCTCGAGGCGCGTACTTGCTCACTAGCCAGGCGGCCCAATAAGCCGGCCGAGGTTGCCCCTGAGTATCCAGCAGACCCGAGCTGTCGTCGGCCAGTCTCGTCCACAGTAGCTTGTCAGCGTAACGAGACGCGCCAAGTGCCGACGCAGCCAGGAATGTCGCCTCCGAAGCCTCTTTGCGCACGACGGCCTCTGAAGTCGCTGTCACGGAGGCATTGACGCCCCAGTCGGTGATGAACAACTCCGGCGAGGGTTTGACTGTGTCCAGGAGCGCGGCCAGGTCCTCGTAGCGCAACTCGTCGCTGCCACTGTGCCTTCCATGCAATGCAGCGTCAAAAGCCCCGCGATCCGAGGCGCTTGTCGGCCCCTCGATACGCAGGGCGTATGAGAGGAAATACAGTGGTCTGGCTCCGGCGAGGAACTCCTTGATGTGCCACGAATCCGCCGGCACGAAACCCGGCCCCCCAATCCGGGCACTGCTGTCAGCTTCCCGCAGTGCGGCCGCGAACCTGTTATACTCACTCACCAGCTCACTGACTTCTCCGAACCGCCTCTTCATCGGCGCGTCGTATAGCTCGTAGTAGGGGGCCATCTCCGTGCCTCTGCGAAGCTCGGCCAGCTTCGTCGAGACCGTCCGGAGCCGGGCCACCGCCTCATGCCCTGCAGCAACTCCAGGCCGCCCCCTCTCATCCGGCAAGTCCAGACATATCAGCGGTCTCACACCCCTCGCCAGTAGCCAGTTGACGTTGCGGTTGAGACCCGCTATATCAAAGCTGCGTGCCTGCGGGGTATAGAAGTCGCCCAGGCGGAGGCGGCCCACACATGGCGTCAGGTCGGCGGTCAGTGAGGTAATCCGCGCACGCACCTCAGTGTCGCCCGCGAACGCAGGACTATTCGCAGCCACATTGAAGCCCACTTGGCCAAGGCAGCGACCGAGCTCCTCGCTGAAGTCCACCGCTATCGTCTCGGGGAGTTGATCAGGTGGCCCGTTGCGACCGCCATAGTCGGCCGGTTGCACCTCGATCTGATCCACATGGAAGCGTACGCGGTCCCACGTGCCGGTCTTGACGAACTGCAGCATAAAGATGTGTGCGATGGTCTGCTCATCAAGCGCCGTGCCGTCTTGGCTGCGGAAACCGAAGAAACGCAGCGTCACATGCTGCCACGGGCCAACGCTGATGTGGAGGTTCTGGGAGTAGATCCGCTCTTCGACGCCGCCGCCGGCCAGAGGGACGCGGGCCCACAGTCTCACCTGCACCACGCGGTTATCAGTGATACCATTGAGCCACAGCGAGAGCTGCCCCGCCTGGTTCTCCACCCATTGCTTCCCGTTAACCGGCAGACTCACACTGGCCCACGCGTCTTTGGCCGGCGCGAAGTCAATCATGGCTGCGCGTTGCCCGGGCACTTGCGTAGTTGAAGAAGCGGCATAGATCCCGCAGAGGCTTGCGATATGTCCCGTGCCGGTCACCGTGCTATCATTGGTTTCCCATGCCGCGACGCCGTCCTCGAAGTCGTCGAGGAGGATAGCCGCCGGCGGAGCTGCGAGTGGACTTCCGGCCCGCACCAACATGAGCAGCATAACGATGCCGCGTGTGCAGATCGCCATGACAGACCATGAAACATTGACACACGCCGGCTGGTGGGAACCCATGGTGACCACTGCCGGTCCCTCCTTCGCTATGCGGTTAACCATCGGGCTTGCGCGATTGCTTGCAGATCATCGCTCCTATGAGGCCTGCTCCAAAGCCGTTGTCAATGTTGACAACCGCCACCCCGCCCGCGCAGCTATTCAGCATTGCCAGTAACGCGGCCACCCCGCCGAAGCTGGCTCCGTAGCCCACACTGGTCGGCACTGCTATCACCGGCGCGGAGACCAGACCTCCTACGACGCTCGGCAACGCGCCCTCCATCCCCGCCACCACCACTATCGCCCCAGCCTGATCCAGTAGCGCGCGGTAGTGCAGTAGACGATGCAGGCCGGCGACCCCGACATCGAAGACCTCTTCCACCGGACAGCCGCCTGCCCGTGCCGTGAGCGTGGCTTGGCGTGCAATCGGAATATCCGACGTACCGGCGGAGAGTACTACGAGAGGCGGATAGGTGTCGGTAGGTCCCGGAATCGGTCCGACACAGACAATTTGAGCGGCCTCGTCGTAGCTGACATCATCAAACCGCTCGGAGATGAAAGCGGCGAGTTGCCCGTCGGCACAAGACGCCAACGCGATGGATTCTGCACCGCGAAGGCGCTCGATTATCGCCGCAATCTGCTCGGGGGTCTTGCCGCGACAGTAGATGACCTCGGGAAAGCCGCGCCGCAGACTCCGGTGCAGGTCCACCTTCGCGAACCCGAGGTCCTCAAAGGGAAGACCACGAAGTCGGCTCAGCGCATCGGCGACGGCCAACTCACCGTCGGCCACCTCCTCGAGCATCCTCCGGATGTTGTCTTCATCCATGCTATACCAGCCCCTGGTGCCAGGTTCTCACCACACCTGCGCTCACAACGACACACACGATCCCGTGCGTTATCACAGACTCACCGCAGCGAGAGAGCCTCCACCAGTTGGAAGCGGCCGCCAACAAGCCCCCTGAGCTACTCCTCCTCGGGAGCGCCGACGTCCTCGCCTACAATACGCCGCATAAGTACGCTGACAGCTTGGTCACCGGTAATGGCAATCGGTACCCAGCCTTCATCAACTTCACCGTTCATCTGCGTGTTGAGGTGCGGCACTCGCGACCCGAGTTGGTGGAGAATCTGGTATTCATACTTGGGCATCCTCAGCCCCCTCCTTCATCAGTGCTTGAGCTATCAGATGGCAGTGTCTCTTCGGCATCCCATACCGTTGTCGTTCCCCCTTTACACTGGCGGAGGATTAAGACCAATCCGGTCGGTGCCGTTTGCAGTGTGCCTAGCGCCCCAAGATAGCATCCATAGCCTTGCTCGTGGTTTCAAGCAGGTACTCCGGATGATAGGTGTACGGTGGCATCATCTCGGCAGTGACCGCACCATCGTAGCCGATAGCATTCAGCGCCGCCATGACTTCATCCCACGGCACATCGCCTTCGAGTAAATCCACGAACCCGCCGAGTGTAGCCACCTCGGTCCGGAAGTCCTTAAAGTGGATCGCCTTGATGCGGCTGCCCAGAATCTTGATCCACTGATCCGGATAGCCTGTCAGCAGGACATTGCCGACATCGAAGTAGGCGACCACATTGGGATGGCCCACCTCATCAATGAAACGCGCAAACTCCAGCGGACTGAGCAGGAACTTGTTCCAGACGTTCTCGACGCCGACATTGACGCCGTACTCAGCGGCCACCGGCCCAAGCCCCCTATAGACCTTGAGACCGGTGTTGTACGCATCATCGTAATGCAGCTCGGGACTAACTGTGCAGGGCACAGTCAATACCGTACGGGCTCCCAGAATACCGGCGAAGCGCAGACACGTCTTCGTAATCTCGATGCCCTCGGTCCCCTCCGTGCCATTGGCCGCAATCATCGGGTGGGCCCAGTGCAGACCGGTGGCGAATGTCGGAAGCTGGAGCCCCAGATCATCGGCTGTCTGCTTGATCTCCCCCAGCTTCTCATCCGTCGTCTCGGCGGTGATGTCGCCCTCGGCCTCCAGCGTCAACTCGACCGCATCGTAGCCGAGATCGCTTGCCGTCTTGAGTATGTCGGTCACGTCCATTCCCGTGGGAAACGACCAGAAACTGATTGACTTGATCATTGTCTCGCCTCCTTTGTATTCAATTCGTCTTCCCCGACGCGGATTCCTTCATCCGCCATTGTTACGCCTCGTAAGGTCTGCGCTTACATACCTTTGATGTCGCCATATCAAAGGCACTTATAGGCTCGCCGATAAGGATACTGCACATACAAAGCACTGTATTGGGGTGGGATAGAGAATGGAACAGTCAAATTTGGCGGTAGAGGTAAAGACACAGCACGACGCCCACGCGATGGGCCTGATCGAGCAGCTTGAGCACGCACGAGAGCCCATCGAGATACTGGAAGCGACAGCACGATGGGCGGACAGACCGGAGATCTACGCTTGGCTGATGCTGCCGGCTATTGCCGGTGAGAACGAACTGGCGGTGGTATCCTCATATCCCTTGCCGAAGGAAAACCTGTGCGCTCTGATAGATGAATTCATCTATGCCGTAGGCAGCACGGCCGGCGCATATGGCGCTACGCTGCCGTCACCGGAGGTAATGAATATCCACGAGCGCGCGCTGCATAAGGATGGCAAGTGGCGCCCTATGACTGAGCCTGTCGTCACGGATGTAGGCCTCGGGGCGCGCGGGCGACTGTGTGCAGTCCTTAGAGTCTGTTCCTCGGGCGCTGACGACAGCCAAATGGCCTCCCTCTGCCAGAGCGTGGCGAAGATCATTGGACCGTACGTTGATGCCAATCTCCTGGCACGGGAAACAAACCATCGGGATTCGGACGACAGGGGAAATATCCTCCTGAATCGTGAAGATTTCGTCAACGCCCTCCGAGAACACATAGACGAGATACGGCAAAGACCCAAAGAACTCGGCCTCCTGCGCATACGCCTCAAGCCACACGACGAGTTGGCTGATGTCGCCGACATCGAACGCGCCTATGCCATAGCATGCGCCCTTGTCGAGGATACGGTCAGGGGCACCGATATCGTCGGGATGCTCGGAGACATGGATATCGGGGTCCTGATGCCTGAGACCGGCCCGCGGCGTGCTCTCATAGCGGGACTCCGCGCATCAGAGATTCTCAGCGACAGTGCAGCCGTATCCAATGCCTTACACCACTATGCAGGGGTGAGTGGCTGGGCCATCGTTGGCGCTGACGCCGAGGGCCTGCTGGCCGAGACCGATATGGCAGTAACGCAGGCGGAGCTCGCCAAAGCCGGCAGCGTAAATCTGTACACCTAGCGGCCTGCTATTTCTACGCGCCAAAGAGACCGGCCAAGCTACTGACCGCCGCCGTATCGTGTTCCAGGAGGGCCGACCACAAATGACGAGAATGGAGTACTTCCTGACAATAGCTATTGTGACCGCCGCCGGGCTGGGCGCATGGGCGCTCTTCGGCGGTCATGATGGGCAGATAATGCAGCGGGCGATAGTGCTCCTTATCGGCAATTGAGAAAGCCGGCGAATGATACACAATGGGGGATCTGCCACCGGGCAGGTCCTCTTTTTGCTGTCATGGCATAGCGGTGAACGCGTATTGCGCTAAGTGATGGCCCGGAAGACTAATACCGCACACAATGCACCGGCATACACACAATGGTCGCGGCAAGTTCGTCCGGAGTGTCGTTCAAGTGGCTTTCCCAAGCGCCAATTCGAGTAAATTATAGAATTAGCCGCATAATGGTCACTTGGTTCTTCGTTTTGCATAAGTACGTGCCGAGTTGCTGTATCGGTTTGGAGATCGCCTGAAAGGGTCAAATGGGTTTGCGTGTAGGCAAGGGTTTTTCTTGGCTCCATCAAGGCACAGCTCTCCAATCAATAAGACGCTCGCGGTCTTGGCTGCTGCCGCCGACCCGAGTGGAGATAACGCCGCAATCGGCACGGTAACCTGACAGGGCCGAGATGCAGCGACTGCGCGGTCAGGGCTGCAGGTTCAGCCAGGCCGAGTGCAGTACCGTGACCTCATCGCATTCGATCACCGGATAGTCGCGCACCGTGATCGAGTCGGGCGTTGTGGCGGCCATTTCGAAACCGGTGCGGGGGTCCTCTCCGGCCAACAGATACGAACCACTTGCGGCCAGTGCGGCGGGGAACGGCTCGGCAAGATGGAAGGTCCTGTCAGCGGTAGACGCCACCTTCAGGGTAGTATTGGGCGCTGCCAGTGTGAGTCGTGTCTTACCGCACTGAAGGCTGGAGCCGTTGAGTAAATATGCCTGCACGATGCGGCCCTGATTGTGGCGGTCGGCCGATAAGCCGTTGTCATCC
>CAZCJS010000071.1:0-17057 GCA_964498775.1 uncultured Armatimonadia bacterium | reverse complement strand
GGCCGGCGGCTGTGAAGGTCTCGCAAATAGAGTTGGCATTTTGTGCAGCCGATGACGTGCCGCCGATGCGAATCTGGCCGACGGCTGCTATGACTACATCCTGCGGCCCGGTGCGATACGCTCCAGATAAGGTGGTTCCCGCCAGGGCACGGTCCGCCCCTACCGTCTCCACGACCAACTCATAGTTGCCCAGCCCGTTCTGCATTGTCAGCACAACGGTATCGCGGGAAAACGCCGTAGATGCATGTCGTAGCGCCTCGGCAGTGCTGTATGCCTTCACGCACACCATTGCCAGGTCCGGCGGCGGCAGCTCTGAGACATCCACGGTGCACGGCAGCCGCACTTCAATATGCCCGACCGCGCCGTGAATGCTGAAGCCGTCGCTGTTTAGGGCGGCGGCACGTTCCGGCCGGTAGTCCAACAGGGAGACCTCGAGTCCGGCCCGGGCGAGTACCGCGGCGTGCATCAGTCCGATTGCACCGGGACCGATTACAGTAATGCGGGGGTCGGCTCTCATCGCAGACCACGTCTATTTTCGCCGGCAGTCCGGCCGCTGTTTAGTCGCCGCGCTGCTGCTCCCATCGCATCAACTCCGACACTTGGCCGAGGGTCATTCCCTTCTCATCAATCTCGGCCTTCTCACGCATCTCACGCTCCACAACATCGAGTGCGCGGTTGGCTATCTCGACGGCTCGTTCCTTGGGCACGACTATGACGCCGTCATCGTCGGCGATTACCCAGTCACCGGTGCGGATATCGGTCTCACCAATATGGAGGGGCACGCCGATGCTGCCAACGCCCCGTGGATCACCGGCTGCCGGACACTGCAAGGTCGAGAAGCAGGGGAACCCGAGCTCCCGGATCGGTGCCGTGTCGCGTGAAGCCCCGTGAATGACGACACCGGCGAGGTCCCTGCGCACACAGCTCTTCGAGGCTTCTTCGCCCCACATCGCGGGCCCGACGCCGCCGGCATCCACGAAGAGCACGGTCCCCGCTTCAGCTTGGTCAATTGCGGCGACCGGCTTATGCCAATCACCCGGGTATGTCCATACAGTCAGCACCGGGCCGACGCACTTCAAGCCTGGTTGTATGGGCATCGGTCCCGGCACCCAGCCCTGCCGGTGCATGGCATCAGACACGTTCGCAGCCGAGGTTCTCAAGAAGGCCTCGAGCAGCCCCTCGACACCGATGCGCTTGAACTTCTCGGTGGCGATTGCCTTACCGGAGCGGATGGCCTGTAGCAGCTCGGCGGCTGCCTGCCTGGCGTCCGGGGCCTTGATGATAGCCCCGCCGACGATGACGATGCCGGCGCCATTCTGCACCGCCAGCGGAGCCGTCTCTGAGTTGATGCCTCCTGCGACGGCGACCGGGATATCCACTGCCGCAGCGACCGCACGCAGCGCTTCCATCGGATCGCCGCCCTCCATCTGGACATCTATCGGGCAGTGGACACCGACGATGCCGGCGCCAAGCTGTGCCACATGCTTGGCACGTGCCGCCGGATCCGAGACCTCAATGAGGTCCACCATGATGACGGCATCATAGCTTTTTCCGGCCTCAATGCACTCTCGTATCGTGGCATCGGATGCAGCGCCCAGCACCGCGACCACATCGGCACCAGCCTTGGCGGCCATCTCGACCTCCACTCGGCCGGCGTCCATAATCTTCATGTCGGCCACGATGGTCGCATCGGGAAATTCCGCACGCAACGCCCGGACACAATCGAGACCCTCGCTCTTGATGAGGGGAGTGCCGGCTTCGAGACGACGCACGCCGCCCTCCCATGCCTCCTTTGCAGCACGCAGAGCCTGTGACAGATTGGCAAAATCGAGCGCCAACTGTAACTGCACCGCCTCAGCCATTTCTATCCCTCCAGACGCAGCAGCGAAACACCGCGCTGTTGTAGTAACCCGCCAGTACTTATTGTAGCCGCACTTGCCGTGGAATCCAATGAATTGCCACGAGCGCACTCAAGCGCGCTTGCCTTCTCCGCAAAGCAAGCCTTTCTCTCTGGCCCTGTCCAGTGCATCACCTTGCCAGCCACCGCACGGTGCCCAGAATGGGGCCGTACTCAGGCCATCCCCCCAGCCGCAGACCTCGGCCAGTGACCCGATGCGCTCATAGACGCGGGCATATAGCTCCCGTGCCGGCAGCGTCGCGCCCGGAGCCAGGTCCAGCTTCTCCAGTATGTTCAGGCTTCGCAACTGGTTCTTGATATGAACCGCATAGCAGATATGCTCATCCGGATCGTACACGTTGCAGCAGTCGCAGACCATGCAGCAGCCCTCGGTGATGGTGACTGGGATATCAGGCTTTTCCTCCATCCGGTTGCGGACCTCAACGAGGTTATCCTCGACCAGCGGCTCCTGCTTATCGGCGGTGCAGAGGATGCAGAGTACGTGCTGCGGCCGGATGAAGAGACGATCGGCCTTGGCGATGATCGCGGCTGAAGCGACTTTCGCCGCATCCATTTCGTCCCGAGTACGTGGCCGGAACATGCGCCAGATGCCCGGCTGGTCTGCAGGCTCTCCGAGCGCGGCCTGTTCCTCCGGATCGAGGTGCTGGGCCTCGGTGATCTTCTCATAGCAGCCGGCCTCGGCATGGGGACACTCCGGCCAGACCTCTGAGCCCTGCGCCGAGGGTGCACACACGTCTCGGGCAGTTGGGACCCGGTCAAAGAGTATGCGGTAGGCCCAGAACGCTGGGAGCACGCTGTTCGGCGCGATGCCAAGCATCCGGCAGACATGCAGATCGCGGCGCCGTCCCACGTAATCGCTCCGCCGCTGCTCGAAGCTCTCGGGCAGTTCTTTCTCGCCGCGCTGCTGGTAGACATCGAAGTAATGCGCCCGGTTGAGGTCGAGGTCCGCAGTAATCTTCAGCATCACATACGGGTCGTCCCATATCGCGTCGAGGAGCGGCTGCAAGACCTCCATCCCACACGGCGGCTCGCAACCACCACGGGCACACACTGCGCACATCAGATGGTGGCCTCGTATCTCCAGCGTCTTACTCATTTTGGGTCCTCCCTGTATACTGCTCAATTCCCGCATCCTGCCGCCACACTTTCAGCGGGTGGCGTCTGTCCACCAGCGGCAGGCTCACCTTGCAGCCACGCCGGTTCGCCTCATGTATCGCCATGATGATCTCGATGGCCTTCAGCGCCTCGCGGCCACATGCCGAAGGTTCGGGACCGCCCTCAATCTGCGCAAGCATCGCGAGTAACATGCCGGTGGCTCGCGACTCATCGGGGTAGCCGTACGGATTCTCTTCAGGCGTCAGCTCAATCTTGCTCCATGCCCCCCATTCGGTGGGACCATAGACGGGAGCGGGGAAATGGTAGAGGTCAGTGCTGGGGTTCTTCAGCGCCAGACGGCCCTGGGAGCCGATTATCTCCAGCCCGAAGAGCGTCTGTTCGAAGTCCGGGACCCATTCAGCGAAGCCGGTGACGGCGTTGCAGAACTGCAGATGCACGGTAGCACTATGGCCGACGGTGTAGCCGGTGCCACGGTGTCCGTCGGGCTCGATGTCCTCAACCGTGACCGCCCTGCCAGCGGTGCGGAGATGTGCCCAGACCCACTCGACATCGCCGAACAGAATGCGCATTGCATCAAAGAGATGAGAGCCCATATTCATCAGGCCATAGCCCGCTTCATAGCCCTTATTGGTGCCGCGAACTGCGCGCACTTGTCCGATGAAGCCGTCGGCGATGAGCTGCCTGGCCTTGTCAAAGCGGGGGTCGTTGCGGCGGTTATGGCCGATCATCAATGCCACTCCGGCTTCGGCGGCGGCCGCGATCATCGCGTCACATTCTTCGAGGTCGACGGCCATCGGCTTTTCGCAATAGACATGGATTCCGCGGTGGGCCGCGGCGATGGTGGGCGCGGCGTGCATATTCGGCCAGGTTGCGATCGTCACGATATCCAGCTCGGCCTCGTCAAGCATCTGCTCAAAGTCTTCGTAGCGTGCCACCTCGCCGGCGACTTCTGCGGCGCCATCCATCGCCTCCTGCGACGTGTCACAGACCGCCGTTACCTGGCACTCATCAAGCGCATTCCACCACCCGATGTGTGCCTTACCCATGCCGCCACAGCCGATCAGTCCGACCCGATAGCTCATTGCCGACTCCCCTTGCCTCATTGCTTGCGCAGTTGCCATAGAGCCGACACCATGGCAGTGCCGGCTCTGTGTGTGCCTGACTGTCAGATGCGAGAGTCACGGCTAGACAAGACCGCACTCCTTGAATACCACCGGTACGTGCTTATTCCAGCCCAGCGGCATCATGTGAATGCCCTGGCACATGTCCTTCAATTCGTTGACCAGCTCGACGGTTATCTCGATTGATACCTGTGCGCGCTCATCCTTCTTGGCATCCTTCATGCGTTGGACGAGGTCTTCAGGGATGCTGACACCGGCGACGAATTTGTTCATGTAATTGGCCATTCCGGCCGACTTGAGCATGACCAGACCCGCGAGCACCGGGACGCCGAGGTCACCCGCCTGCTCCATGAAATTGCTGAAGACCTCGGGGTCATAGACGGCCTGGGTCTGGACGAACTCCGCGCCGGCCTGGATCTTCTTGTGCAGTTTCATGATCTGCGGCTCGAGCGGATCAGCTCCCGGGTTGACTACGCACCCGAGGCAGAACTCCGGCGGCTCGCCATCCAGCTCCTCACCGGCCATGTCGTGGCCCGCCATCAGCCCCTTCGCCGCCTGAAGCAATTGCACCGAGTCGAGGTCAAATACCGGCTTGGCCTGCGGGTGATCCCCCAGCGTCGTGTAGTCACCCGTCAGGCATAGCACATCCGTAATGCCCATCACCGCCGCCGACAGCAGTTCGCTCTGCAACGCGAGCCGGTTGCGGTCCCGGCACACCATTTGCATCACCGGCGGCAGGCCGGCCTCCTGCAGCTTCAGACAACCCACGAGCGACGACGTCCGCATCACCGAGGACTGGATATCGGTGACATTGACTCCGGCCACCATTCCCCGACATTCCTCGGCTTCCTCCACCATCTCTTCGAGATGGAGGCCTTTCGGCGGGCCGACTTCGGTAGTCAGAATGAACTCGCCTGAATCTATTGCTTCGCGCAGTGACATTGTCATCTCCCTCGGCACCGGTGCTTGCCGGCTGCGGACCTGCGATGGCCCCACCAAGCACCGGCGGCTTTTGGTTTTGCCCTACACGCTCGCCTGCATCGCTGCAGCGGCAACAGTGTTCTTCATCAGCATCGCGGCCGTTACCGCCCCCACGCCGCCCGGTACGGGCGTCATGATTCCCGCAACCTCCGCAACGCCCGGGTCCACATCCCCGACCATCTTGGTCTTGCCATCCTCGCCCTTGACGCGGTTGATGCCTACATCCACCACCAGCGCCCCCGGCTTGATCCAATCCGCCTTGACCAGCCCCGGCACACCAGTCGCCACGATCACGACGTCAGCCGCCCGTGTGTGGGCCGCCGTGTCCCTGGTCCCGATGTGGCACACTGTCACGGTGGCGAGCGGCTCGAGGAGCAGCAACGCCGTCGGCTTGCCAACGATCTCGGAGTGACCGACCATCACTACTTCGGCGCCCTCAATCTCGATCCCTGCCGCCTCCACCATCGCCACTGCCGCCTGGGCAGTACACGGCGCCAACGTGCTGTCACCTTGCACGACCCGTCCGAGGTTCACCGGATGCACCCCGTCCACATCCTTGCTCGGAGCAATCGCCGCCTGCAAGGCGCGGGCGTCCAACTGCTTCGGCACCGGTACCAGCAGGATAATCCCCGTGACCACCTCGTCCTCATTCAACTCATCCATGACACCGAGGATGTCGCTCTCGGCGATGTCGGCCGGCAGTTCCCGTAACTCGTAGCCGATGCCAAGTTCGTCGCAATCTTTCTTCTGGCTCTTGGCATAGTACTTGGAGCCTGCATTGTCGCCAACGAGTACCGCAACCAACTTCGGTGGTCGTGTGCCCTGCAACTGCTGGATCTGCGTCTTCAGCTCGGCCTTTATTCTCTCAGCAATAGGGCCGCCTTCCAGTATAGTTGCTCCCACAGCGCAGCTCCCCTCTCGTCTAGCAAGCTAGCCACATAGGCGGTCAACTGTCTCCTCCCAGACCGCGTCAGCTATTTTCCTCGCGTAAGCCAGACATTCCTTCATTTCCGCACGTAGTGATTCGACGAACTCTGCATCCTTTATGGTGCAGAGGTTGATCTCGACATTCAGCCACCCACACTCCGCAGCCGCTAACGTTAGCTTGGCACACACCCCGATATCGCTGATCAGATTGGTGTTACCCTTCTCCAGGAGAATCGGCAGCTCTCCGAGCACCTCCGTGCAGCAGATCTCCCTCGGCACTTCGGCTGCCGCCTTCAGCGCCTCCTGGATCGTGTCTCGGCGCACCCGCTTCTCCTCATCGGTGTCCTTGGGCAGCGCATAGGCGTCCGCAACCCGGCCGTAAGCGTCCGCGTCGTGGTCCGCCAACTCAAGCAGCGTGTCCCTGAGTTTGGTCAACTTCTCCACAAGCGCCTGCATCTCGTCCTCTACGTCGGCGTACTTCTTCTTCCCGGTGGTGAAGTTGGCGACCATCTCGCCCAGCGCAGCGCCCAGCGCACCCACCAGTGCCGCGGCGCTCCCGCCTCCCGGAGCCGGCTTCTTCGACGCCAGATCTACCACATAGTCGCGTACTGTCAAATCCATCAGGCGAGTTCTCTCGTCCGGCATCCGTTTCACCTTCTACCCAAATGATCCAAACCCATACTGCATGTAACAGCCTTCTCGTTCCACTGCGCTCGCACGGCTAGGCCAGGTCCCACAGGAAACCTGGCCACTCAGACCTTGCATCCAGCGCAGCGGGTGTCATAGATTCTCGAGTCCTCAGCGCCAAACGAGACACCACTAACCAGGGCAGGTGGCTCTTCCTCACTGCTATTAAGTGGCGCCATCGTCGTCATCTGCGTTTCTGAAGTTCCGTCGCCCGCCGCAGGACTTGCACTTGCCGGAACTCGCCCTGTTGATCGTGTCCCAGGCACTGGCAGCGGCGTCCTCGCCACTAACCCCGCTCCGCACCGCGGAGTTGTACAGCAAACGCCAGGCCCCCTGGCCCCGGGTGTTGAGCTCCCGCTGCACATCTGCCGGCAGTTCGGAATTCCTGTAGTACACTTCAGCCATGAGTTGACCTGACACTCCGGATGCTCAACCAGACCGCCGCCCGCTGCATAATTCCTCGCTCAATGACACGATTCCTGCCCTCGCATGGACTGCACCAGCCGGCCTTGCGGGTCGAGGGCGCACAGTGACCTCGTCGCCGGTCGCCTCCGCCGCGCGCCCCGATCCCATCACACCGATCGGCACACTACCCCTGTTCCACCTCCGCTTCGTTTGCTACTCGACGTATGCGAAGTTGGTGATGAAGAGAACAACGGTGCAGTCACAAAGGTTGTGTGCCTCGTGACTCACCCCACGTGGAATCACGATACTGTCATACGGCGCAAGCGCAATATCATAGCCCCCCTCGCCATCCGTGTAGCGCACGACCGGCCCTTCCACCTGACCGAGGGCCACCGGTGTGACGACCTCCAGCTTGTCATCGTGTACTCCCAACTCGAGCACCCCGCCCGGCACGAGCGTCGTGCTGTTGACCGCCACGTCCCGGAACTCCATGGCTACTGACTCCATCGCCGCCAGTTGCTTCGCGTCAAACAACTGCTCATCTTTGTCCTTGTAGATCGCGACTGGTTTATCCATCTGGAACCTCCTGCTGCCCTATTCGACGTAATCGAAATTGGTGATAATCAGCACAACCTTGTAGTCGCACAGGTTCGTGGCCATGTGCTGCACCCCGCGCGGGATGACGATGCTGTCATAGGCCGCCAGCTCGATGGCGTAGCCGTCCGCTTCATCGCTGTAGCGTACCACCGGGCCCTCGGTATCGCCCTGCGGCACGGCCGTCACAACTTCCAGCTTGTCATCGTGTGTCTGTGGAGCGAAAGACGCTCCCGGTACCAGCTCGAAGTTGTTGCATGTGACATCCCGCAACTGTACCGGCTCGCTCTCCGCCTCGGTTACACATGCCACATCGAAGAGGCTGTACTGCCCGCGCTCCTCGAACCTGACCGCCACTGGCTTGCCCATCGCTGCTCCTCTCAGCCTGCTATTTCGAGATCATCCCTGGTGCGATGTATCTCCACTTCGGTATGGTCAATGAGGCCGCCCAAAGGGACGCTCTGTTTGCGGGCGCGGACCGTCACGGCATCCACCTCAAAGCGGGCCAGGATCGCCTGCGCCACATCATGGGCCAGTGCCTCCAGCAGCATGTAGCTACGGCTTTCCTCCACCTCGCGCGCGACCTCATAGACCGCCTTGTAGTCCACTGTTTTGCTCAGGTCATCATTGCGCCCCGCCTCCCGCACATCACAGAACAGCTCAATGTCGAGGGAGAACTTGCCGCCAAGCTCGCGCTCGGAGTCGGCAACTCCGTGGTGACCGTAGAAGGTCATATTCACCATCCGGATGACATCGCGTCCCGCCATCTCTACACTGTCCTCCCGACCATCGTTGCTAGCCGATGGCCCCAATCTCCCGCTTTTCGGTGACAATCAATGGCACGCGCACGTCGTTTGCCCCCATCGGGACCTCATCCACTATCTGCATCTCGAAGGCAATCGCCACCAGCGCTGGACTGCAACCTTCCTCCGTGAGGCCGCCCAGCAGCCGGTCATAGTACCCGCCGCCGTACCCGAGCCGCCCGCCGGTGACATCAAACGCGACGCCCGGCAGGACGACGAGGTCCAGTTCAGCGGCCCTCACCTCCGGGCATTCCTCCACAGGCTCCATGATCCCCATCGCGCCGGGCTCAAGCTGCTCTTCGAAATCCGTCACCACACACAGCTCCATCTCCAGCTTGCCCTTTCTCACCCTCGACAGGACGACGCGCTTGCCTGCCGCCGCCGCTTCCCGCAGCAACCCCCACGTGTCCACCTCGTCACCAAACGATGCGAAGAGCAGGACCGTCTCCGCCTCCTGGAACTCACTCAGCCGTAGGACTCGCTGCACGATGCTCCGGCTCGCTTCTGCGCGCTCGGCCTGCGTCAGCGCGCGGCGACGGGCCAGCGTCCGCCTCCGCAACGCCCGCTTCTCACTGGCTCCTGCCGGGCGTCTCCCGCCGCGTCTCCCGCTGCTCATCTCTAGCCTTCCCAACCCCGCAGCACGGCATCCGCCATGCGCGCGGTCTGTGCCATCTCCGCCACATCGTGGGCCCGGATCATCGCCGCGCCGTTGGCGATGCTCAGCGCACACACGGCCGCCGTACCCCACAGACGCGCCTCCGGTCCCTTCTGCCCCAGCACCTTCCCGATCGTGGACTTGCGCGACGGGCCTATCAGTATCGGCCGCCCTAACGATGTCAGCTCCCGCAGCCGGCGGACAATCTCGAGGTTGTGCTGGACGGTCTTGCCGAAGCCGAATCCCGGGTCAATCATAATCTGTGTCTCGGCTACACCGCCTGCTACCAGCGCCTCAGTGCGCTCGCTCAGGAAGCCATAGACCTCGCTAATCAGGTCCCCATACTGCGGGTTGCTCTGCATCGTCCGCGGCTCCCCCTGCATGTGCATCAGGCAGATGCCGGCCCCGGTCTCAGCCGCGACCTGAGCCATCCCGTCTCGGCGCAAGGCATAGACATCATTGATGAACGTAGCGCCGGCTGCGAGCGCAGACTCAGCCACCTCCGGACGCGATGTGTCTATCGAGACCGGGACACCACACTCCTCCGAGATTATCGCTACCGGCTCCGCAACGCGCTTGATCTCCTCCGCGAGTGGTACCTCTTCACTTCTCGGGCGCGTGGACTGTCCGCCGACATCAATAATGTCCACGCCTGCCGCCACGAATTGCCTGGCCTGCTCGACGGCGCTTTCCACATCATTTCCGAGGCCGTCTCCGGAGAAGGAATCCGGCGTCGTGTTGATGATCCCCATCAGCAGCGTCTTTTCCGAGAAATGGAGCTGCCGCTCGCCGCATCTGATCGGGTCCGGAACCCGTTGCATGGCATCCAGGACAGCCGCGAGTTCCTCGGCAATCTGTGCGAGGCCGAACGGCTGCGCCCTCAGCTTCCTGATAATCTCGGTGTAGTGCCGCCGCGTACCCAGCAGCACCACTGCCGCCGGCGTGTCATCGAAGTCGGCCACCTGTCTGCCGAGAGCGCACTCGCCCCCTGCTGACAGCATGTGCTGCTTGAGCACCGAGGCTGCTTTGCCCCGGACCTTCTCCACGCGCAGGGGAATGACGCGGCCCTTGCGCGCCATGTGCCCCGCCCATTCCTCAGCCACGTCCAGCCGCGTCAGTTCCGCACTCAGCGCCGCCTCACTGCTCGTGTCCAGCAGCCGGACCCGATGATGTCCCACAATGCCCTCCTTCCACGGCTCCCCGCACAAATCCCCACGATACGCCCCGGGACATCCCCGAGGCGCACCATATTCTGCAACATGGTTCTCCATCCATGTACTGATTCCTTCACGGACCAAGCGAAGGTGTCTGCTTACTCAAGCCCGCCAGCACATCCTCGACGAGTTGCGCCTGCCGCTCCCAGGTGAATTCGAGTGAGCGCTCCCTCGCCGCCAGCCCCATTTGCCGCGCTCTGGGACGATCGGCAGCCAGTTGCATAATATGCTCAGCGATCTGCTGCGCGGTCTGTGTCTCCTCGTTTTGTGTTCTCGCCTGTGGGATGACATATCCGCTGACACCCTGCTCAACGATGGCTCCAGCCCCGCCCATCGGTGTACATATGATCGGCAGCCCACAGGCCGCGGCCTCGACGAGTACCAGCGCGAGGCCCTCGTGGCGGCTGGGCAGTACCAGGCAGTCGGCTGCTCCGTAATAGCCCTCCGGTGGCTGGTGACCGGTAAAATGGATATTGCCGGCCAACTCCCTCGGCATGTATTCAGCCAACTGCTCCGGGTCACCATCTCCGACCACCAACAGGTGCATCTCCGTATCATTGATCATCCCGAACGCTCTCAGCAGCCGGTCCACGCCCTTCGCCTTCCACACATAGCCGATGAATAGTGCGGCAAATGCCTGCTCCGGGATGCCATGTTGCTCGCGAATCCGTTGGCGGTATCCGTTGCGCAGACCCAGATGGAACCGCTCATGATCAACGCCGTTCGGCGTGGTGAATATCTCGTCCTCCTGCAGGCCCCAGTACTGCATCATCGCCTGCCGGACTTCCTCCGAGACTGTCATCACCGCCCCGCGACACTGCCTCACCACTCGCCCCTCGTAGGCGATAGCTCGCTTCTGCCACCAGCGCCTGATTGCCTTTTCCCAGCGCGGCATTGTCGGCTCAGAGAGGAGCACATCTTCTTTGACCGCCGCGTATTGCACTTGTGAGGTATGTACAAGCGTGGCATTGGCGATCGTGCAGTTCCCACCCTGCGCCAAAATCACATCGAAATTCCTCGGCTTGATGACCAGACGCGAAACCAGCGGTATCATCATTTCCTGGATGATGGGACGTCTTTTGAGCGGACAGGGCATAATGTGGTAGGTAACCCCCTCCACCCGGTCCGCCGCCTCAAAGCAGAATATATGCACCTCATGCCGCCAGCCCAGACGCCGCCCAAGCTCCGTCGCGACGCGGTTCTGACCACCACGCAGGTCAGCCTTTTCGATGACAATGGCGATTTTCATGGCGCTTTACTCCTGTGCAGCAGTGCGCTCCACACGCCGCGCATGTTCGCCATGAACTGCTTCAGCGCCGAGAAGTTGCCCCGCGCCAGATGATAGAACACCATCAACAAGCCCGGCACCTGCTTACTTCCTACGAGCGTAAGGTACGGCAACCACAACACGGCCTGCCACTTCGGCCTATGTTTGAGCAGCAGATAGCAATGGTCATGGGCATCGAGATACACCTGTCGGGGGTCCGTCAGGTTCCGGTCGGCCGGACTGTCGGGACGTTGCAGGGGGTAATGGTCCACCGCCGTATCAGGGTCATAAACGATCCTGTAGCCCGCACTCCGGACCGTGAGCGACTGGTCGGTGTCATTGAAATGCGGGCCCCAGATGCCAGTGTCAAACGGCTTGATAAGCTCCCGTCGAAATGACATGTTCACCCCTTTGATATGCTGCACGAACCTCACCCCGCCGTCGCTGTCGCAGTGATGATTGGAGACGACCCGCCCATACCAGGTCACCTCGCCGATGACACGCGCATGGCACTGTGAGATTTCTTCACCGTGGTGGACTACATCGCGCCCGCCGGCCCCACCAACCTGGGGATCATCATAGTATGCAGCCAGACGCTGTAGCCAATCCCGCCGCGGCCGGGCATCATCATCCGTGAAGAACACTACGTCCCCGCTCACGATCTCCAATCCGCGGTTTATCGCCGCAATCTGGCCGCGCTCTGAGACCTTCACGATTTCGAAAAGTTGCGCGTGTGGCGATTCGGCCAGCCAACCGGCGATGATCTCATGGCTCTCAGTATCCGTGTCGCGCAGCACGATCACGATCTGCTCCGGCAGCCGGTTGCCGGCAACAACCGCCTCGAGGCAATCCAGCAAGGCCGGACCGCGAAGGTAGGTTGGTATCAGGACGCTGGATTTCATCTTCGTTTAGAGAACCTGCTTCAGGAATTGGCCGGTGTAAGACTTATCACACTCCGCAATCTGCTCGGGAGTGCCGGTAGCGAGCAGGTATCCGCCCTCATCTCCGCCCTCGGGGCCCAGGTCTATCACATGGTCCGCCGCCTTCACCACATCGAGGTTATGTTCGATAATGACCACCGTACTCCCTTGCTCGACGAGGCGGACGATGATACTGAGGAGCTTCTCAATGTCGGCAAAATGCAGGCCCGTAGTCGGCTCGTCGAGGACATAAAGCGTGGCACCCGAGGCCGGTCGGGAAAGCTCTCTGGCCAGCTTTATGCGCTGTGCCTCACCTGCCGACAGTGTCGTCGCCGGCTGTCCGAGCTGGAGGTACTCAAGGCCTACATCGCACAGCGTCTGGAGGATCCGCTTGATCTTGGGGACATTCTCAAACAACTCCAGTGCCTGCGCGACGGTAAACTCCAGCACGTCGCCGATAGTCTTGCCCTTGTAATGCACCTGCAACGTCTCGCGATTATAGCGCGCCCCCTTGCATTCATCGCACGTCACATAGACATCGGGGAGGAAGTCCATCTCGATCTGGCGCGTTCCCTTGCCCTCGCATGCCTCACAGCGCCCGCCGCGGACATTGAAGCTGAAGCGCGCCTGGTCGTAGCCCCGCATGCGGGCCTCAGGCGTCTGTGCAAACAGCTCGCGGATCGGGCCGAAGACACCTGAGTATGTCGCGGGGTTTGACCGCGATGTCCGTCCGATCGGCTTCTGGTCAATGTCAATAATCTTGTCTATTGCGCCGGCTCCGTTGATCGCCTGATGTGCTCCCGGATGGTCCGCGGAGTTATGGAGTTTGCGCCGCAGCGCTCGGTACAACACGTCATGAATCAGGCTGCTTTTACCCGAGCCGGACACGCCCGTGACACATGTCAGGACTCCCAGCGGCAGCTCCACGTCAATTCCTTTGAGGTTGTGTTCGCTCGCCCCGATAATCTGAATAGTCTTGTCCCATGCCCGCCGCCCTGGCACTGGCGTGTGGACACTCAATCGCCCCGATAGATAGGCCCCGGTCAGCGACCGCTTATCGGCAAGCAGGCCCCCAACATCCCCCGCATAGACGATCTTGCCGCCTGCTACGCCTGCGCCCGGGCCGAACTCGACAACATGGTCCGCCGCCAGAATCGTGGCCGCGTCATGCTCGACGACTATTACGCTGTTGCCCAGGTCGCGCAGATTCACCACCGTCTCCAGCAGGTTCGACTGGTCCCGCTGGTGCAGGCCGACGCTCGGCTCATCGAGGATATACATGACCCCTGCCAGCCCTGACCCGATCTGCGTTGCCAGTCGGATGCGCTGGGCCTCGCCCCGCGAGAGACTTGGGGCGGTCCGATCCAGGCTCAGATAGCCGACGCCGACCTTCAGCATGAACTCCAGCCGCGCCTGTATCTCCCGAATCAACTCTGCGGCGATAATGCTGTCCGAACTCCCCAGCTCGAGCCCCGCGAAGAACTGCTCAGCCTCCACAATGTTCATCGCGGTGATTTCAGCGATGTTGCGCCCTCCTACAGTCACGGCGAGGACATCCTTGCGTAGCCGCGCGCCACCACACTCCGGACATGGCACCTCAGCGACAAAGCTCTGGTAATAGCTGCGCCGCGCCGTGGAAGCGGCATTCTCCAACCGCCGCCGACTTACATTGACGATGCCCTCGAAGGCCTGCGAGTACGTGAAACTCCTCCCATCGCGACCTTCGTATGTGAACTCTATCTCCTCACCGTTGGAGCCGTAGAGGATAATCTTACGGACCGCCTCCTCCAGCTGCTCCCACGGTGTCGCCAGGTCAAAGCCGTAGTGGTCGGCAAGTCCCTGCATCAGATGTGCGACACGGCCGCTGCTCAGCGCCCCATAGGGCTTCAGGGCGCCGGTGCGCAGTGACTTGCTCGGGTCCGCGATCAGCAGCGAGGGCTCGACCTCTCTGATCACCCCCAGCCCCTCGCACCTCGGACACATTCCATACGGCCCGTTGAACGAGAACATCTGCGGTGTCAGCGGACGCACGCTCACATTACATTCCGCGCAGGCATAGCGGGTGCTATAGACGTGGTCCGGACCATCCACTTCGGCTACGATGACGACGTCCTCACCGTACTCCAGCGCCGTCTCCAGGGAGTCGGCGATTCGCGAGCGGACCTCCGCAGTCACAGCCAGCCTGTCCACGACGATCTCGGCTGTCTCCAGTTCATCTGCGGGCTCGATCCTCTCATCCAGCGACAGCACCTGCCCGTCAATCCGCATGCGGACGAAGCCGGCTCGGCGGGCATCTCGCAGCACCCCGTACCAGTCATCGCCCTGCTCCGGCCGCACGGGAGCGAGCACCAGTATGGCCTTCTCATCAGGCAGCGCGAGAATCTGGTCCACGATATTCTGCACGGTGGTTGCATGAATCGGGCGTCCACATTCCGGACAATGAGGCTGGCCGACACGCGCAAAGAGCACACGCAGGAAGTCATAGATGTCGGTAGCGGTCGCCACCGTCGAGCGCGGATTGCCGGCCACCGATTGCTGATCAATGGCGATCGCCGGTGATAGTCCCTCGATATGATCCACCGCCGGCCGGTCCATATCGCCCAGCAGATGGCGCGCATGTGTCGATAGCGACTCGACATACCGCCGCCGGCCTTCGGCGTAGATTGTGTCAAAAGCCAGGGACGACTTTCCCGATCCCGACACGCCGCAGAACACGATCAGCCGGTTGCGCGGTAGTTGGATGCTGATGTCATCCAGATTATGTTCCCTGGCTCCGTATATCCGAATCTCGTCTTGTTCCATGGTGTCCTTTGTGGAGGCTTACTCGGAGTAGAAACTTCTTATTATACCATGTGTTCATTGCCATTTGCACGCCAGCACCCATGGCAAAAGGGCGCAAGAGCAGGCATTGCGCCCGTACCACGGCCAATCGTGAACTGTCCGTCAGCTATTGTAGTCCGTTTGCGCCCAGGCCGACACGAAGCAGCGTGGCTGAGTGCTTGCGCTATTTCGGTGCGTAGAAGGTGCCGGTCCATGCGGGCTGGGAGGGGGTCTTGTCACCCTTGAGCATCTCGCGCCAGGCCTCGTCGGTGAGGCGGTCGGCCATCGGATGCTTGAACTCGTAGTACGAGAGCACCGGGCCGGCTCCGAGGACGATATTGCCCTCGGGCAGCTTGTAGGCCACGGCTAACAGCCGCAGGTAGCCTGTCCCCTCCTCCAGTACCTGAGAGCTATTGCTGTCAGTGTGGACGTCGGCGATGATGGTGGTCTCGAGGCCCTCGTCCTGGCCGCTGACGACACCCTCGATGACCTCGCCGAAGTACTTGATGAAGTCATAGTCTTCATCAGTGAGCGGCTCGTTGGCCAGCTCCTTCTGGGAGATATCGAGTAGTTGCTGGAGAATTTTCTCGAGGCGGGCGAGGCGACCGGAAGCGGCCTTGTCGAGTACCTGCATCGCTTCGAGGCCTCCCCTCGTCATCTTTGCCAGACTGAGTAGGCGCGCGTAGAATTCGGGAGCCGGTTCGACATAGCCGACGACCTTTGGCTGCTCCATCGGCGGGACCGCCGTGGCGCGCATGGTGTAGCTCTGCTTGGCGTAGAGAATAGTGTCATGGCGGAGTTGCGCCCACGAGGCGAGCACGGAATTGAGGTTTTTGTCCTGCCAGGCCTGGGTGGTCATGAAGGTCGGCCAGCCGTCGCCGCTGGTCGGTTCGAGCAATGGGCGGAGGCTGTCGAGCCATGCCCAGTAGAGGTTCTTGTGCCATGCGGTCGGGCCCATTGCGTCAAACTCGGCGCGCAACTGAGCAACTGCTTCGTCGTAGTTCTGATATGCGGTGTCGCCGGCATCTGCGAGGACCGCCGCCGCGCGTTCGGAGCCGAGCACGCTCAACACGTCAAGTCCGCGGGGGAATGCACGCACCGGTCCTCCGCCGGAGCGCTCCATAGTGAAAGGCTGCCCGGATCCGGTGAAAGTGCCGACGCTGGGGGTGACCAGCTTGCTCATCATGTAGGAGTCGGGGATGAAGCGCTGCCCCATGAAGCGGAGGCCGGCGGTGACTGCCAAGGCCTGCTGCAGCTGCTCATCTGAGAACGGCGGCTGGACTTCGAGGTCACCGGTGCCGCCGTAGATGCGTGGGCCCTGGAAAGTTGCCAGTTGCTCACGGAACTTGCGCAAGGTGTCGCCCTCGATGAGCACCTGCCACTCGATGGTTGCGCCGAGTACCTTGCGGAGGGCCTGTGAATACTGCGTTGGTGTCAGATCATCGGCGAGACCGACGTAGAATGCGGTTACTTCGTAGATGCGTGACCAGATTTCGCGGGCCTTAGTCAGTTTCTCATTATCCGCGTAGAGAGCTCCGGCGAGGAGAGCGGCCTGCAGCGTCTGGCGGTCGGCTAGCTCCTGGCTCACCAGTGCCTTTGAGTTGTACTCATCGCCGACGATGAGCATGG
>CAZCJS010000070.1:0-17069 GCA_964498775.1 uncultured Armatimonadia bacterium | reverse complement strand
AGTTTGTCGAGTGGATTTCGGGGATAGAAGGTTGCGAGGTCGTTGCCGTGTGTGACAGCAACGAGGCGGCTTTAGAGCGCTTCGACGGGTTGGAGACATTCAGCGACTATGAGGAGTTTTTGGACAAGTCCGCGCTGGATGTCGTGGCGGTGATAACTCCGGGCCCGGCCCACGGCGCACAGTCAGTAGCGGCGATGGAGGCAGGCCTGCACGTGCTCTGTGAGACGCCATGCGTGTATTCCGTCGCCGAGGCCGAGGCAGTAGTGAGCACGTCGCGTCGCACGGGGCTGAACTTCATGCTAGCCGAAGACTACATCTGGATGAACTGGACTCAGCAGCTCAAGCAGCTGGTCGAATCCGGCCGGCTTGGCGATATCGTCTTCGCCGAAGCCGAGTATACCCACGACTGTCGCGGCGGGATGCTCATTGACGCGGAGGGTAAGCGTCACCACGCTTCGGAGTGGGGAACACGCGACGATTTGCAGCCCACGTGGCGAGCTAGCGATCTCCCGCCGCTGTTCTACTGCTCGCACACGCTGGGGCCATTGCTGTACTTGATGGAGGACCGCTGCACCACGGCGATAGGTCTCAATACGGGGGCCCGGGTGGCGCCGGAGGTGTGTCCGGTGGACATGGAAAGCGGGCTTCTGCAGACGGCCGCCGGGCGCGCAATCCGGCTCACCAACGGCTTCTGCATCGCCCATCCGTTCTCGCTTTTCACCGGCCTGTATGGCACGCGCGGCAGCATCAGAATGGTGAACCTGGGTGGGCTGGAGGTCAAAACGTGGTTCGAAGACGAGGCGACCGGTGCCGACTGGCAGGAAATCGCAATGGAGTACCAGGAGCGTGAGGACGGGCGGCATTGGGTGACGGCAATGCTGGAGGAGTTCGTCGCGGCGATCCAAACAGACAGCGCACCGCCGCTGGATGCCGCGCGCTCAATGGAGTACACACTCCCGGGCATCTGCGCGCACATGTCCGCCGAACAGGGCGGCCGGCCCGTGCAGATACCCGATTTGAGACAAGTTTAAGCGGGCCGAGCCTGTTGGACAATCGCGCTCGCACGTACACTCATTACTCGGCGGGGCTGAGAACGTCGTCCCACACCACTCCCGTGTACTGGGCGATTGGCCGCGTCGCAACATATCTGCCCGACGCCAGTAGCGAGTAGTAGCGCGTGTGCAGACCGCCCGGAGCTTCACCATTGCGCAGGCACCCGATGTTGTCGGATGTCAGCGGCTCCCCGGCCGCTATCGGCTGCACCGTCAGTATCGTCCGGTGGTAGAACTGGTAGCGCAGTTTTTCCTCCTCCGATACCCGGCGCACGCCGTCACCGGCTAACTCCTCATCTATCTTGAGCGGCCGTCCCGCAGCTACGTCGGCCTCGGCTTCCCTCACGGCGTTGATCATGCGCATGAGGTCCGCAGGATCAACGGCAAAGCTGTGGTCGGCGCCGGGGAGGTTGCGGTCGAGCGTGAAATGCTTCTCGATAATCTTGGCCCCGTGATAGACCGCCTGCACGGGCGCTCTTACCGCGTCCACGGTGTGGTCGGAGAAACCCGGGATCACATTAGGAAACAGCCGAGCGTAGGTCCCGATCACGCGCAAGTTGAGCTCATCCGTCTTCGCCGGATAGGCCGTCTCGCACTGAACCAGGCCGATCGGTCTGTCATGTGCGGGTGCGATGGCGCTGACGGCCTCAATGAAACCGCCGATGGTTGAGGCACCGGTCGAGACAATCATCGGCTTGCCCTTGGAAGCGACATAAACAAGCAGAGGCAGGTGGGAAATCTCCCCGGAGGCAATCTTATATGATGAGAATTCGACGGTGTCCATCTGGTCGGTACACCATTCGTCACATACGGTCATGATGAACTCGATGTCACACTTGCGGCATTGGGCGGAGAGTTCAGGAAGCCATTCCTCGGGCAACTCGACGGATTCGAGGAGCTTGTAGATGTCGAACATATCTCCTTTGGCAACCTTGTACATGCCGGCGGCGGGTGTATAAATACCCGGTGCGCGAAAGAACTGGAATTTCGCCGCATCGGCACCGGCCTCCGCGGCGGCAGCTATCATATCCAGCGCCATCTGCAGGCTGTTGTTGTGGTTGATGCCACATTCAGCGATGATGAGAACTGGGTTATCTTCTCCTACTGTGCGTTTGCCCACTTGTAGCACTGCCATAGTGGATATTCCCCTCTCTTGCCAGCACCTCCGGCCATGGAAGTAATGTCATGGCAGGCAGATACCAGCCTGAGCCGCCCGGTTGTCCCTCGGCATGAGGAGCACAATCCTGAACTCCTCCCGCCATTGCCCTGCGTACCGTGTTTGGGCAGGCCGCCGCCGTCCGCCTAGAGTGAGTGTATCAATGCGAGTACCGGCATGTTAGCATATTTGGCAACTTCTATGCCACAGCCATTTTATTGGGGTCAATGTAGCCGTAAATCAAGAAAAAACCGGCAGCCCCTTGAGCGAGAGGCGCCGGTTTCCGTGCTTAGTTTGAGGGAAGGCTTACCAGTATCAGTTACTGGGACAAGTCGGGTCCCAGAACCTCACCATGGTGTCGGTGTCGGCACCGTCATAATCATCCTGGGGGATATTGCTACCCTTGATCCACTTGGCGTGGCCGTCGGCGAATCCGACATTGGCACCCTCGTTGTGACGCTCGAGAGCAACACTGTTGCGCGCATTGTCAGTGGATTCGTAGGATTCGAGAATGGAGTAGATTCCGTCGGTGCCGCCGTCGGCGATCGCGCAGAGTTCGGCGCCGAAATTGCATCTGGCCTGGGCAATGCCGGAGAGGTTCTCATTGTACCCGTAGCAGACATAGTTGGTGGCGACTCCGCCATCCCAGGCGGTACTGACTGACGGGCAGTTGAATATCTGAGTATTTTTCAGATAGGGGTCAAGGACAATCATCCAGGGCATGTCCATCGTGGTGTCAGTGCCATCCGGTGTGGTCCAGGTTCCCCTCGGCTCGATATAAGTCAGGGGGAACTTCTCGTCATAGTCCTGGCAGTACATCAGAAGACCGGTCATCTGCTGCTTTACGTTAGAGTTGCAGTTCGACTGGCGCGCCTTCTCGCGTGCCCGGGCAAAAACCGGGAAGAGAATTGCGGCCAAGATCGCTATGATGGCGATAACCACCAATAGCTCAATAAGTGTGAAGCCTCGTTTTTTCATCGCGACCTCCCTGTAAATGGATGCGTCATTCAGACTGATAAGCCAAACCCATTGCTCGACAAGCGTACTCCACGCTCACTTCTTCCTATTGTTGCACAATACCTGCCTGCGGGCAAGTTTTTTTGTGCGGGACCCGTCAGCGCACGCCCTGGTGGTCATTTCCTCCACTGCTACAGGGCTACATACACGTTGGATCCCAGAACCTCGTCATGGTACCGGAATCGGAGCCGTCGTAGGTATCGGCGGGTACGTTGCTGCCCCTCAGCCACTTGCAGTGGCCGTCTGCAAAGCCGATGTTGGCACCCTCGTTGTGGCGGGTCAGGGCGATGTCATTGCGACAGTCGCCGTCGGTACAGTCAAGCTCACAGTTGGGCCCGCTGCCTCCGTCGGCGATGCAGCATAGTTCGGAGACGTAGGTGAACTTGGCCTGAGCGACACCGGAGACGCGGTTGTTGTAGCCGTACTGGATGTCGTCGGTGATCGCGTCGCCACGCCATGCGGTGCTAACGGAGGGGCAGTTGAAGATCTGCGTATTGTTGATATATGGGCGGAGGCAAATCGGCCATGGCATGTCGCCGACTACCTCGGTACCGCCGGCCGGCGGCGTCCAGCGGGTGTTGGCGATGACCGCCATCGGGTAGATATCGTCATAGTCCTGGGAGTACATCAGGATGCTGGCCATGATCTGCTTGGTGTTGGAGAGACAACTGGACTGCCGGGCCTTCTCGCGAGCCCGGGCGAAAACCGGGAAGAGAATCGCTGCGAGAATCGCGATGATCGCAATAACCACCAGTAGCTCAATCAGTGTGAACGCCTGTGCCGAGAAGCCTTGTGCTGAAGACCTTTGTCTCCTCATTTTCACCTCCACATGCTGCGTCGCTCCTCGCAGGCTTTTCCCTGCGTGGATACTCACACCAACGGCGTGCGTCCGACTTCATGACCGTGGGCAACATGCTCGCCGCGACTCCGCAGCAGTACCTTTTTTACCCAGAAGCCCGTTAATCACCTGCCCCGTGCGAAGAAAAGAGCGGCACAGATCGTGCCGCTCTCCTGATAGCTTGTCGGTGGAACTGCTACGTTGCGCCTATTCGCCCTGTGGGTACCAGAACTTATAGGCCGCCGACGGGGTGGTTGCCTGCGCCGGGATGTTGCTGCCCTTCAGCCACTTGCCGTGACCGTCAGCGAACCCGATGTTGGCGCCCTCGTTGTGGCGGTCCAATGCGATATCGCCCCTGTCGTCGGTGTTGTTGCCAATCCAGTAGATAGCCGTATCGGCCTTGTCGGCGATAACGAACGTCTCCGATACGAAGTTGAACTTGGCTTGAGCGACGCCGGAGCAACGGTCATTGTAGCCGTAGGAGATGGCGTTGCACTTATGTGCAGTACCTTCTGCACCGGCATAGTCAGTTACGTCGTTGCCGTCCCACGCCGCGCTGATGGACGGGCAGTTGAATAGCTGAACATTCTTGACGTACGGCGAAACGCCAAGGACCCACGGCAGGTAGGTGCTGGTATCGCTGCCGCCGCCCGGGCTTGGCACTGAATCGGCATAAGCGCGGACGTAAATGGCCGGCATCGTCTCATCGAAGTCCTGACTATACATCAGAATACCGGTCATCTGCTGCTTGACGTTGGACAAGCAGTTGGACTGGCGCGCCTTCTCACGAGCCCGGGCAAAAACCGGGAAGAGAATTGCGGCCAGGATAGCTATGATGGCAATAACCACCAATAGCTCAATGAGGGTAAAACCTTTCTTCGTCATTTCGACCTCCCTGGTACATTAGATGGTATTCCTGGGCCTGATTATCAGGTCCCATTATGTAGTACGAACGAACTGTAATTCGACGTCCGGGTAGTGCGTACCTTCTTGCTACCAGATTTTTTTGCGGCTAGCTGTTACTGCGATGGATCAACGATAATTGCCATGTCTATCCTCAATCAGCCCCGCAACTATCACCCCCTCGATTACGCCATTTGGATGCGCAAACAGGGTCCTCTACTCCCGACGACATCTGGAGAAGCCTGTCGCGCCTCATCAATTATATTGCTCCAGGGACATTCTGTCAACAATGTCGCCGTACAGAGTCCCATAATTCTAGTAACACCCGAGGAGGCACTAAGTTCCAAAAAAATGGACGGGCCCCGAAAAAGCGCCGGTCTCCGCTGCTGGGGGGCATAGTGTTCGGCAGCGTGCGTATTGCACCGGTGTCATTGCCGTCGCGCACCTGTCGCTTCGAGATATGATGGTGAAAGCTGGATCACATCCGGCTTGCACCCATTGACTTGCGCGTCGGCATCTTGTACACTGAGCGTCCTTGGAGGTTTTGAAATATGCGCAAAATTAATTACGAGCGCTTGGCGCAGTATGATGCCACAGCCCTGCGCGAAACAGAAGACACGATGCTCGAACGGATTCGCCGCGAGGTCGAAGCCAAGAAGGCCGAGGAGATCAAGCAGGCGAAAAAGAAGAAGCGCAAGAAGAAGCAGAGCAGGGATCGAGACTAGTGTTTGCGGATGCTTTGTCGGTGGCGGGGTAGCTCAGATGGTTAGAGCACACGGTTCATAACCGTGCTGTCGGGGGTTCAAATCCCTCCCCCGCTACCAGCCGATTACTGCAAGCCGCATAGCCTGCTGAGTGACGACGGGTATCTGCCCGTCGTTCGTACTGTAACTCCACTCATTTCATGATCGCTATCCGACAAAGAGTGAGGGCGTCATGAGTTGCTTCTCAGATGACGATATTCGCTGGCTTCTCGACCTGCTCGAAGAAGAGCAGTTGGCAGAGATCGAGGTCGAGGAAGGCGAATGTGCCGTGGCGGTCAGGGCATACAACCCTGAGCTGCAGTCGCTCTGCGCCCAACAGTATGTGACGGCAACTGCGGCCGCCGTCGAGGAACTGCCCGATCACATCATACAGGTCTTGGCACCCGTCGCGGGTACGTTCTACATCTCATCTTCACCGGACGCAGCACCCTTTGTCACCGTAGGCGACATCGTCGAAGTCGGCGATCCGCTGGGCCTCGTCGAAGCCATGAAGCTGTACCACGAAATAACGAGTCCCACACGTGGCAGAATCGCGCAGATCTCGGTTGAAAATCAGGAGCATGTAGAGGCGGAGCAGCAGTTGATGTTGATTGACCGGCATGTATAGTGGCGAGGTTGGCCGCGATTTCTCCGAATATCAGCCGGCATTCGGCATGGTTAGTGCAGTTGTTTGTGTCACCTCCCCACGCCGCGCGGCTCTTGTGTTCATGAACAGTTGATGCCAACTCCCGAGACCAACACTGCCAGAAGGTGAGTCAGTAATGCCAGAAGACACCATCAAGGTAGGAATACTGGGCTGCGGAGTAGTCGGCGGCGGCCTGTACAAGGTGCTGACCGACAATGCCGCGAGTATCGCCCAGCGCGTCGGCCGGCCCGTAGTTGTGGGCAAGGTCGCTGACATAGATTGGGAACGCCCGCGCGAAATCACCGTCCCCGAACAGCTCCGCACCACTGATGCCGCCGAGATCATTAATGATGACAGTATCCATATAGTAGCCGAAACTATCGGCGGCATCACACCGGCACTGGACTTCGTGCTAGCGGCGATAAGGACCGGCAAGTCTGTCGTCACCTCCAACAAGGAGCTGATCGCCACACACGGGGACGAGATTCTCAGTGCCGCAGCGGACAGATCCGTGGATGTCGAGTTCGAAGGCGCCGTGGGCGGCGTCATCCCCATCATCCGCACCCTCAAAGAGAGCCTCGAGGCCGACCAGATAGACGAGGTCATGGGGATCGTTAACGGCACCACCAACTATATTCTCACGAAGATGTCAGTGGAGAAGCTCCCGTACGAGCAGGCGCTGAAAGAGGCGCAGGACTTGGGCTATGCCGAGGCCGACCCGACCGCTGACGTCGAGGGCATTGACGCAACCAACAAGCTGGCGATTCTGTCGGCCATCGCTTTTGGCCGCCGGGTCAGTGTCGAGGACATCTACCACGAAGGTATCTCACATATCATGTCCGAGGACATCGCCTATGCCGAGAAGATGGGCTATGTGGTGAAGCTGCTGGCAATCGGTCGGCGCCGCGATGGCGACCTGCTGGAGGCTCGCGTGCATCCGGTTCTATTGGCCGACACTCATCCGTTGGCGGCGGTAGTCGGTTCCTTTAACGCGATCTTCATCCGTGGCCGCGCTTGCGATGAAGTGATGCTCTACGGTCGCGGTGCCGGTGCCATGCCCACTGGTGCGGCAGTAGCCGGTGATGTCGTTGACTGTGCCCGCAACATATCCCGTAACGCTAGTGGCCGCGTGGCGTGTACTTGCACCGGGCCCGCCGACATCATGCCGATGGGGCAGGTGCGCTCAAGGGTCTATGTCCGCATGAGGGTGAAGGACCAACCCGGAGTGCTCGGGGCTATCGCAACACTGCTGGGCTCGCAGTCCGTCAGCATCGCATCGGTGATTCAGGAACATACCGACGGGCAGACCGCCGACATCATCTGGATCATGCACGAGTCACAGGAGGACCAAGTGACCAGCGCACTGGCGGCCATCGAGAGCCTCCCGATAGTCGAGTCGATCCCCGCCCGCCTCCGCGTCGAAGGGTAACATTAACCTCGCCGGATTCGCCGTTCCGATCATGCAGTAGGCAGCGGCAGGTCAATCCTGCAGCCTGTTTCCATGCTCCGTACTGCTGCTGCGAATACCTCCTGAGCCTTGTAGCCGTCTTCGCCGCTGCCACGCGGCCGGCCGCCCTCGCGAATCGCATTGAGAAACCCCGCCAATTGTCCGGGGAACCAGGTGTTCTCATCCCGGCGATTCTCAAACGGAACCGTCTCCATCTCTCCGGCGCCCTTAGAGATATCTATGAGCCACTGCCCATCCTCTTGGCGCGGCTCATGGATTGACCCCTTCGGGCCGATGACATCAAGTCCGCGAAAGCCCGAAGCAGCCCCCCGTGGGAGACTCCATGACCACTGCACCAGCGCTTGATCCCCGCTTTCGAACTGCAGGATCACGATGGCGTTATCGAGCACGGAGCCATAGTCGGCCATGTGATTCATGTACGCGGTGACAGAGGCCACATCTCCGAAGGTGTAGCGCAGGAAGTCAATATCGTGCGATCCACTTTCCGTGAGCGGCCCGTCGCTGTAGGTGCCGTCACAGTACCACTCGCCATAGTTGGGCGGTCCGGGTGCGGCTCCGGCGACAATGCAGCGCCACATACAGGGTCTGCCCGCCTTGCCCTCGTTGATCATCTTGCGAATCTGGCCCCAGTTGTCGTCATAGCGGCGCACAAACGCCATCCCCAGCGTCGTGCCTGCCGCCTTATGCTCGTCAATCATCTGCCGGCAGAGCTGCAACGTCCGCGCCATCGGCTTCTCGCAGAGGGCGTGTTTTCCCGCCCGCGCGGCTTTGATTACCGCATCGGCGTGGAACTGCGTCGGGATGCCGACGACCACTGCGTCCACGTCATCCATTTCCATGAGCTCGTCATAGCTGCCGCAACTGCGCAGCGCCCCGACTTCCTCCGCACGGGCCCTGGCGAGTTCTGCGTTGGCGTCGGCGATGCAGATAATCTCAGTGCTGTCATTTGCCTGGATGGCGGGGATGTGGCCCTTGCTGATCGCCCCTCCGCCGATCATCCCAAAGCGAATCTTGTCCATGTAACCCTTCCTCCTGGTGAGAGCTATTGCTCTCAGGTGGTTTTCGTTGCAGGAAGCCGCATATCAGCGCCTCCCTCATTCAGACGCTTCTGCGCCGTATCCGGCCCTGACGAAGACCTGGTTGACGATGAGTGGATTGGCGGTCTCGATCAGTTCCTCGTTGCAGAAGATAGCCAGCTCATTGAGGCCGGTGCGCATGACTCCGGCGGGCACCTCCACGGTGTAGAAGTCGCTTTCCCGCTGCGGTGCCGGCAGCAGCACATGGTTCAGCCGCAGCCAGACGCGCTCCGGCTCGCCGCCCTGGGTCAATACGGATATTGTGAAGGCCGCAGTTGGGTCGTCGGCATCCGGCCCCATCATCAGCGGCAACGGATGCTCCATCTTGTCGAGAGCGATCGGCAGCGCAGCCATCTCCGAGCCATGCTGGCAGAAGCCGCCATCGAAGCTCGGCTGGATGCTGTAGAGCTTGTCCTCGCCGCTGAGCGCCTCCGGGTCGCCGACTTCACTCAGCGGGGCATAGGTCACCTCGCGCGGCAGCGGCCCGACGTTCTTGTCCTCCATGCAGAAGACGTTGAACAGGTAGATGCCATCAGCACCCTCCTGCCAGTGGTACGCGGCACCGGCGCGGATGGCTTCCGTCCATGACTCCGGCTGGTGCGTGCGCTTCTTCCACCAGTGGCTGAAGACGTTGGTGTTCATAGAGGGATACACCTGCACCTGATACTGCCTGCCCAGGCTCAGCCATTCATCCATGCGGACGCTGTAGGGCAGATAGCCGAGGCCCACCACGAGCACGTCAACAAGCCCCTCGTCGAGCCACTGGCCGACATCGAGGCCAAGCTGGAATGACACGCGCAGTGAGTCGAGCACATGGACTGCAAATGTATAGTGGCGGCCGCGCGCCTTGCCAATTTCATCCAGCGCCGCCCGGATATCCCGCACAAGCTCGGTCATCTCATCGGCATGTTGGCGTTCCCTGCCCAGTGGGAAGTTCCACACGAAGCGGGTGAAATCCAGTTCATAGCCGTCAAAGTCATGAGCGGCGGCATTTCGGCGTATGAAGTCAAGCCGGTGCGCGCGCACCTCGGGCCGCGAGAAATCAAAGGCGCTCCACAGGTAGCGGTCCTTCAGCTCTTGCGGCAGTTCCAGGGCCTCTTCCGGCGCGATGAGGTACTCCGGATGCTCGGCCTTCAGCGGATCATTGGTCTCGGCATAGCTAGCGGCCATGAACGAGTCATGAATATCGTTCATGCGCAGCGAGGCCCACACTTCCATGCCGCGATCGTGGCAGCCGGTGACGATGATATCATTGGCGCGCTGTGCGGACCCGATGGCCGGCCATATCTTGTACTTGTAGCTCTCGCCCCATGGCGGGTCACACCCGTTGCCCACACACCAGGCGTATGTGTCAACATGCGTGTCGAAGGTTGGCGTTGTGCGCATGTCAAGGAACGACTGCTCATCAGTCACATTGTAGCTGTAGCCCTCGAATGGATACTGCTGGTCACCATCATCATTGTAGATGATGCGGCGGTCGCGATGTTTATCGAAGCTTGCCATGCGTAACATCCTTCTCCATCGTGCGAATGGATACGGATTGCCTATTCGCCCACAAACACCGGCGAACTCCATGCCCAGGGTCCTTCAGCCGGAGCGATGTTGGAGGGATACTCGGGGAAGCCGCCCGGCATCGTCACCTTGGCGTAATACCACGAGCAGGCCGGCAAATCCGCTATCTGTTCGTCAAACGTAGCCGGCAGTCCTGCCAGAGACGCCACAACTGCACCGTCGCCGAATATCTCAAGCCTCTCGACCTGACGCGGAGCCTGGACGGCTACGCGGGCAGTGCGGGGGCCGTCGCCGCTGAGTGTCTGGCCCATGAAGGCCTCATCTATCCAGAACCGCAGGCCGATGCGGGCGCCGGCGGTGGCATAGCAGCGCCGCTCCCGGAACGCCTCGATGATGCCCTGGAGAGTGAACTCGGTGACCCACAGACCGGTCAGGCCGCCGCCCAGCCCCGGTGTCCGCCGATGACCATCCGAGGTCCCGACGAAGCCGACCTTGAACCCCTTGTTCAGGTGCTCGTGGAAGCATGCGGACTTATTGATATAGTCACCCCATCCACAGCATACCTCCATGTTCGCCTCACGCTCGCTGTCGGTCAGGTAGAACTGTGCATGTTGCGTGTTCATGATGCCGTCGGTGCTCGCCACCCATGAGACCAGCGCCTCGATGGGATCACCCTCGACATCGTACCAGCGCAGTATCGGCTGGTCGTAGGATGCAAACAGGATTGAGCGATGCTGCGGCCTTATCGGTCCCCAGCTTGCCTGTGTCCACTCGTAGCCCGGCACCGCGATGAACTTCTCGTCTTCGGACCACACTTGCTCTTCGGCCATCGTGTAGTGCCAGGCCTCGTCACTGAGCCGCCCCCCGTAGATATAGTCATTATCGGTGATGGCAACATAGTCCAGCTTCGCCTTGTCGCGGGCGTATGACAACATCTCGATGAGGTCGCCTTCGGCGTCGGTGGAGAGAGCCGTGTGCGTGTGCGGGTCGCCGAAGAGAAGTTGGTATGTCTCATCCCCGTGCGTCAGTTGCCGGTCGGCCGGGAGGAAGAACTCGCGCTTTGCCAGATTGATACTCTGCCACTGCTCGAAGCCGGTGTCAGGTTTCAGCGGCGGCGCTCCGTCAACCTCGACTGCGAGCACTACCACCTCACCACGCCCGCGCGGATCCTGGGTCGGACAGCCTCTCTGAGCTGCGACGATGATGGCACCATTCTCGACCCCGCGCATCGCCGGGAAGTAGTCCATATACGCCTCCTCTATCAGCCGGACCGGATCCTGCCAACCTCCCTCGGCGTACCTCCGCCCACACAAGACGCCGGCCACTTTCGTCGTCGAGCCGTCGTGTGGCTCTTTGCGCTCCCACATCAGCCAGACGCCGCCGCGGTCGTCGGGCACAAGGTATGGCCTGCGCCGGCGGCCCTCGTAGCCCCATACGCCGGTTTTCGGCTGCAGACCGTAGCGGAGGTCGGCGACGACTTCACGGACCCACTCGCCGTCCTCCAGATGCGCGCACTCGATCTCATTGAACTGGTCTATCACCCCATCGGCATTCTCGACGTCGCCGCAGCGTATCCATGCCACCCAGGGCGTGTTATCCGCAGCGACACAGACCGCCGGCAACAGCAGCGAGAGGTCCTCGCCGTGGAAATCATGATACTCACCGGCATTGAGGACGATGCACTCGATGTCAAAATATGGTTCCTTGGGGTCATCGCGCAGCTTGTGCATGACACTCAGCCAGCGGCATCCCTCGAGCACGTCCCGATATGAAAAGCCCTGCTGCTCGAGTGCCCAGGGCCTCCCGACCGGCTGCACCATACCGTCGCGCGTCAGGCTGAATGTGAGTTGTCCCTTGTCATGGCGGTTCCAGCCGAAGAGCACTGATGCGTCTCTCACCTCCACCCAGAGGTCATAGACGTCATATGCAGGATGTCTGCCTGCCATGTCAGCGAGAACTCTGACTCTGTCCATTGCGGTGACACTCCACTTCTGCCGGCACTTGTACCCGGCCCAGATCCAACTTCTATTGTGTTGCCACATCATTTCGCCGCCGAGAGTGCTTCGCCTGCCAGATGCATAATGGATATTGATTGAATAGCTTGTGACCGCAGTGTACTCACGCGTGCAGGTGGCAGAAGCCGGTATCGAGAAATCTTTTCCTGCATAGCATCCAAGGAGGAGCAACGATGTTCCAATGTGAGCTTTGTGGCCGGGAACTGGAGAGCGAATACGCATTCTGTCCGTTTTGTGGCGAGCCGCGGCAGCAGAGCATCGGCGGCTTGATGGACGATGAACTGCGAGGCAAGATCAACGCGATTCTACACGGTACGGAACGGCGGCTGCAGGCCGTCATCGGCGCCTTTTCCCGCTACATAGAAGTGCCTGTAGTGGACAGCATCATCACAGGTGACATGGCCGGTCTCACGGGCGTGCGGCGCAACGTGACCGTGATCTTCTCTGACATCCGCAACAGCTCCGGTATCGTTGCGCGGGTCGAGCCGGAGCAGGCCCTCGAACTGCTCAACCATCACCACGACCGCATGGCAGCCGCGATCCAGGCCACCGATGGCGTGCTGGACAAGTTCATGGGCGATGGGATGCTCGCCTTCTACACTCATGGCAAGCCCTCGGAGCACGCTCGCCAGGCCGTCAATGCCGCCCTGCAAATGCGCGCATATGTGGCAGAAACCAATGAGGACTGGCCCATCGCTGAAATCCCCCTTCGCATCGGCATAGCTATCAACAACGGCGAAGCAGTTATCGGGAGTGTCGGCTCGCGGTATCGGCAGGATTACACTGCCATCGGCGCGGAGGTCAACTATGTTGACGACCTCCAGGATATGGCAAAGCAGCACAGCGTTGACATTGTCATCAGCCGCTCAACCTACGACCTCCTCGCCGACGATGTCGAGGCGGAGGAGATCGGTACGCTTAAGCGCCCGCCAGATGATCAGGATGAGCCAGCTTACCATGTGTTGAGATTGCGACCGGCTAGCCCGTGACAGGAGGCAGATAACATGCTGCGCAAGTTAATCGAGGCTGAGAACATATCGCCGGCAGGCGCCGGCTTCAGTCAGGCAATGCTCGTCGAGGGGAAACGGCTCTACTTCATCTCCGGCCAGGGTCCCTCGGACGCCGAGGGTAATCTCGTCGGCAAGGGTGACCTCGAGGCCCAGAGTCATCAGGTCTTCAATAACCTCCAGGCCCAGCTTGCGGCCGTCGGAGCCGATTTCTCCAATGTGGTCAAGTTCACATACTTTATCAAGGCTGAGGCCATGAAGGACTTTCATGTGTTCCGCGCAGTCCGTCTCGAGTACCTGCAGCCCGACTATCCGACAGCGAGCGCCATCGGAGTAGCTTGCCTCGTTGATCCCGACTGGCTCGTCGAAGTCGAGGCCATCGCGATCCTCGACTGACATCATCGGCGCGAGCGCGCTACTGCGGCCTGAACATCTGGAAATCCCCGCCGGCGATGCCCAACTCGCTGAACTTGTCCAGCCGGAAGGTGTGCCAGTAGCACACCCAGCGGGCGTCCCCTTCCAGAATCGCGGCCAGCCGCCGCATCATCTCCAGTTTGGCCTCTGCGTATTCCGGACTATCGGCAACGTCCCGGCAGGCCGCATCATCCAGATCGTACAGCTCATCCCGGTCAGATGTCAGGTTGTAGGTGTACATGAAGCGCCGTCCGTTATCAAGCTGCGCAAAGGTCGCGACCGCCGGATTCGGGCACACGTGCCAGCCGCACTCGAAGATAAACGGCCGCGCACGTTGGGTCTTTTCGCCGTCCACAAACGGCCTCAGCGACTCCCCATCCAGGCGCTCAGTCGGCGTCACGCCGGCCAGATCGAGCACCGTCGGCGCAATATCGAGCAGTGACACGAGGCTGTCCACGGTGCGGCCTGCCTTCTGCTCGCCTGGCAGCTTCACCGCCAGCGGCACGCGCGCGACTTTCGGATGCCCATAGACGCCTTTGTCCACCAGCGCCCGTTCGCAGTTCATCTCTCCATGGTCGCCGGCAAAGATGACTGCCGCATCATCATATAGCCCCCGCCGATCCAGCGCCTCCAGAAATACCCCGATGGCCGCATCAAGCGCCTCAATCTGCAGGAAGTTAAGCAGCATATACTGGCGCGCGGTCTCCTCGTCATACAGGCCCCAGTTGAGGCGGTAGAAATCATAAACACGGGGCCATTCGTGCTGAGCTTTGCTCATCGCCTCGTAGTAGCTCTGTGGCAGCTTGATATGTGGCGCGAGTTCCTCCGCTCGCTTGCGATAGCAGCCGGGGATGAAGAACGGTTGATGGGGAGCGAAGAAATCGAGTTGCAGGTAGAGCGGCTTGCCACTTGCCGCGTTCTGCGTCATTGCGGCATCCAGCTTCTCAGTCGCCAGCCATGCCAGGTACTGACTGTAGGTGGCCGCTTCCGGCAATTCCGCCCCATCCGGCTGCTCAACCCATGCGCCGAAGCTGTTGCCGGGGCTTTCTCGGTCGGGATGCAGACCTCGTAGCGGCGCGGCCCATACCGGCGGCTGCACACCGATCCCCCGCAGGTAGGCAAGATAACCGTCATCATCTTCCAGCGGCGGCGCCCAGCGGTCCCACGGCGTATCGTTTTCCCCGAAGGCATCCATGAACTTCGTCGTCCCGACGTGGCATTTGCCCACGTGCTTCGTATGGTACCCGACGGCCTTCAGGTATTCCGGGAAGATGGCATCCGACGCACGCAGGGCCGTAGCGAAACCGTCATGCGCGCGTTCATCGTTGACCGTTAGATACGGATAGCGGCCGGTCAGATAGCAGGCCCGCGAAGGCCCGCACAGCGGTGAGGCGCTGAAGGCATTGGAGAAGCGCACGCCCTCCGACATCAGCCGGTCAATGTTCGGGGTGCGCAGATACTCGCGTATTGGGCTGCCTGGAGCATAGCTCTCCGGCGGGATCATGTCCACGGTGATGAAAAACACATGCGGTTGGCCGCCATCAGCCTGCTCATCGAACGGATGCGCCCCGCTTCTGGCATCAATATATCTACGCGGGCTCATGGCATCTATCTCCTCCAGCGCTACGCCGTAGCTGTCCAGATTATGGGCAATTCGCATTACAGGTCGGCGCACTGTAGCCGTTGGTTGCAGTACGGAAGCCTGTTACAGGCTGGCCCACTACTGACCTATTCCCGTCGGCCCCGGCCTCTTCCTTCACCCACGCCACTCACGGAGGTGTTATCGGCTCATCCCGCGAACTTCACTGCCATCGTACCTGCTGCTCAGGCAGGGCCTACCAGGGCTACACAGGGAGACAACCGCAATGGAGACACCCTACAAAACATCTCAGACTGACCGAGGCATTGAGCTGTACAATGGCGAGACCACCATACGCCTCGAGTTCGCCACCTCCGGCATCGTGCGCGTCCAGAAATTCGCCGAGCAGGATGCGCCGACAAAGCATCTCATCCGCTACGAGTTCTTCAGAAACGAGTGGCCGGCGGTTGCGCTCGATGTCGAACACAAAGACGGCCAGGTCATCCTGCGTAGTGAACTGCTGACCGTATCAGCAGACCTCGGCGATGGCAAGCTGAACATCTCCGACGCGGCGGGTGGCGAACTGTTACGTGAGGTCGAGCCGGCCGTGGCCGGACCTCAGCCCGGCTTCAGTACGCGCTTCGATCTGCCCGAGCAGCGCCGCTTCTTCGGCGTCGGCGACCAGAACCGCGACCGCATCGAGCATCACGGACAGATCGCCGACCTCTGGATTCGCAACGTTACCTGCTACCTCCCGATACCCTTTCTGGTGACCAATGACGGCTTCGGGCTGCTTGTCAACACGACGCGCCGGACCTCGGTGGACCTCGGCGCGACTGGTGACAGTTGGTTCGGCTTTGCCGCAGACGGAGACAGTCTCGATTACTATTTCATCTACGGCCCCTCCCCGAAGCAAGTCATCAGCCGCTACACTGAAGTGACGGGCAAGCCGTTCATGCCGCCGAAGTGGGCGCTCGGGCTCTTCTTCATCTGTCGCACGCAGGCCGATGCCCGTGAGCTGATGGATGACTGCTACACTTTCCGGCGCGAGGGTATCCCCTGTGATGCGGTCAGCCTCGAGCCGGGCTGGATGGAGCAGAACTACGACTTCTCCCTGGACAAGAAGTGGCACTCGGAGCGCTTCCCGATTGCCTTCTGGTCGGACCGCTCAAAATCTGCCTTTCTCCATGCCATTCACCGCATGGGCTACAAGTTCGGCCTCTGGCTATGCTCCAACTACGACTTCACCCATGAGGAGGAACGCCGCCTGGGCAGGACGATGGAGGCACGCGGAGAGCAGCAAGCACATTCCGAAAACGACCTTTTCGAGGACGAGAAGCTGCAAGATCAGGCGCGTCTGGATAAGCTGACCCGACCTGATGAGCCCTGGTTCGACCATCTCAAGAAGTTCGTTGACCAGGGCACGGACTTCTTTAAGCAGGATGCTGCCTCAACAGTGTTCCCACCGCCGGACCGGCTTTATGGCAACGACCTGACCGATGCGGATATGCACAACCTCAATCCGTTATTGTACGCGCGGCAGATGTACGAAGGCTTTCGCGAGCACACCGGCCGTCGGCCGTTCGTCTTCTACTGCCTCGGCTGGGCGGGAGTGCAGGCACATGCCGCGACCTGGGCCGGCG
>CAZCJS010000069.1:0-17095 GCA_964498775.1 uncultured Armatimonadia bacterium | reverse complement strand
TCCACATCGAGCCGCCAAATGATGCACCTATGACCGGGAGGCCATAGTCTGCTGAGAGTTGCGCGACCGTCCGGAGGTCTGCCTCGGTCTGGAGGGCCGTGTGCATGAGCTCGATGCCGTCAAAGCCCGCGGCCCTGAAATCGGCAAAGATATCTTGGAGCACAGGCCTGATGTCGCAGCCCGGCTGTCGGGCGGCATAAGCCCACGGATGTGCGCAGATCTCAATATCAAGGGCCATGCTGATGCCTCTCGCTCAATACAGGTTGTCGCATTCAACTGCGTTACACTGGTTCAAGATACTGCAAAGACGTCTTGATGTGGCACAACGACTGATGTTCATTCGACGCCGTCCGCTACTCTTCCTCCCGACAGGTGCGAGGAACTTATTCCCACGCTCTTTGGTGGTCGCCTGAGTTCATCTGCGGGTGCGATGAGCGAAAGACGGGCAGGTATTCGCGAAACGGTGCGGAAAAAAGGGTAGTGAAGGTGACAAATGGGAGGCGATGGTATGATTGCAGATGAGTTGATGTATATAGGCGGCGAATGGATGGAAAGCAGCTCCGGAGAGCGTTTCGATTCGATGAATCCGGCTACCGGTGAGGTGATTGGGACAGTGCCGCGAGGCAATGCGGAAGACATCGCGGCGGCTGTGAGGGCGGCGAAAGAGGCTTTCCCGGCATGGCGGGATACTGCACCCGAAGAGCGGGGAAGATGGCTGTTGAGGATCGCTGCGGGCATAAGAGAGAATGCCGATGAGTTGGCAATGCTGCTGGCCACAGAAAGCGGTCACTACCTGGGTAAGGCAAAGGGGCTTGTGGAGTTCACGGCGCAGAACGTGGAATTCCATGCCGGACTCGCAGATAAGGCGCGCGGTGGGACTATACCGACAGGTCCGGGCCGGCTGGCGATGACGCGGCTCGAGCCTGTCGGCGTTACCGGGCATCTGGTGCCGTGGAACTATCCGCTATTTCTGATCACGCGCAGCGTGGCACCGGCGATAGCGCTGGGGAATACAGCCGTGGTGAAGCCGGCCACATACACGCCGCTGATCGCACTCGCTCTGGCTAGGGTGATGGAAAACATCGGGCTACCTGCGGGTGTATTAAATGTCGTGACCGGGCCGGGAAATGTTGCCGGTGCGGCACTGTCTGAACACCCTAATGTGCGCAGCATTACGTTCACCGGGTCGGTGGAGACGGGCCAAAGGGTAATGCAGGCGGCAGTGGCGAATATGACCAAGTTGACACTGGAGCTCGGCGGCAAGACCCCGGTGCTAATCTTCCCGGATGTGGATGTGGAAACGGCGACGGAGGTGGCGATGCAGGGGATACTGTCGCGGTGCGGGCAGGTGTGTATCTCTGGCAGCCGGTTGTTGGTGCATGATGACATCTACGATGAGGTGGTGGCGCGGCTGGCAGAGCGATTTGCAGCCGTCAAGCTGGGAGACAGCCTAGATGCAAACACGGAGATGGGACCGATTATCTCCGCACAGCAACGGACCCGGGTGGAGGAATACGTTGAGATAGGGAAGAGCGAGGGGGCAATACTGGTTGCCGGCGGCGCACGGCCCGATGATGAATCCCTACAGAAGGGATACTTCTACCTGCCGACGTTGTTTGCCGATGTCAACAACGACATGCGGATTGCGCAGGAAGAGATATTCGGGCCGGTGCTTGTTGCCATCCGCTTCAGGGACGAAGACGAGGCCGTGCAGATAGCGAATGACAGCGATTTCGGACTGGCTGCGGCGGTGTGGTGCAACGACACAACTACGGCGATGCGAGTGGCGACGAGGCTTGATGCGGGCGGTATCTTCGTGAACGAGTGGATTGGCGAGGACTTCAAGGCACCACATGGGGGCTACAAGCTCAGCGGCATTGGGCGCGAGAACGGCTTCGAGTGCATTGCCCAGTACACTGAGGTCAAGCACATTGCGGTGAATCTGTTGGACAACAAGTCGGAGAACTGGTGTGATGCGCCGCTGTAAGAGCGTTCGGTGGCAAGCGAGTTAGATGCTCTGGAAGGTGCGTGGCTAGCGATGAGGACTGAATGGCTCGTGGTTTGGGCAATGCCTGTTTGCATGGTGCTCTTGTGTGCGGTGGCGTATGCGAAGGATAAGCGCACGTACTACGATGCGGAGACGATGGGGAGAATGCAGGAGAAGGTTGCGAAGTACGACTGGGCCAAGGGACAAGTGGACGCTGCGAGGTCCGGTGCGGAATGGTATGTGAAGATGTCGGCTGATGAGACCTGGGAATTCGTGCCGCCGCCGGAGCAGATGCGTGCGATCAATGTGTGTATCGGGCATGACTGCCCTTTCTGCGGGCCGGAGATAACTCGCAAGGCGGGGCACTATCCCTGGAAGATGGATCGGGATAAGCCGTACAAGGTGACGTGCCCCGCATGTGGGCGGACCTTTCCTGAGAACGATTTTGAGCCATGGAACGCGAAGGGCCTCGAGGGGGAGCCGGAACACGGGGAAAAGATCGTTGATAGGGGACTCGGATGGGTGGGCCCGGACGACAGGCGCTACTACTTCGTCCCGTATTACATTTTCTGGCAGCGTTGGACCCGAGACATCATCGGGGGGATGTCGCAGTTGGGCCGTGCCTATCTGCTGACAGGCGATCCTGTCATCGGGCGCAGGTGCGCCATCATGATGGCAAAGCTCGCAGGCGAGTATGAGCGGTTCGACTACCGCGTGCAGTGCTATCATGAAGGCCGGTTCAATATTCCTGGGCGGATATCTGACCGCATCTGGTCAACTGGGGACAACAGGAAAATAGCGGAAGCGTATGATGCCATCTATCCGCTGTTTGATGAGGACAAGGAACTTCAGGATTTTCTGAAGGAGAAGGGCATAGACAATCCGCGGAAGCTTATCGAGCAGAAGATGCTACAGGTGATGGTTACGGACATTATGGATGGCAGGGTTGCGGGCAATATGGGCATGCACCAGCGGGCGCTGTGTACACTGGCGATAGTGCTGGACAACGATGATCCGGCCAACGGCGTGACGACGGCAGAGATGCGTGACTGGATCATGAGCGGCCCGGGACGGGTCGAGGACCTGCTGTGGAATGGTTTCTGGCGGGAGGGGCTGGGGTCTGAAAGCTCGCCGAGCTATTCAGCCAGTTGGTGTTACAATTTCTATACAATCGCCGAACTGCTGCCCAAGCTCGGAGTCAATATCTGGGACAATCCCAAACTGAAGAAGATGGCGGACATCGGGATAGACATGACAGTGGCCGGGAAGTTCCGGCCTGATATCGGTGACAGCGGCAGTCTGACGGGATCAGGGCCGATTGCGCGGTCCGTTGCTCTTCAAGGACCCGCTTTCACCCACTACGGGGATCCGCGGCACGCGAAGGCGTTGAAGTTGATGGGGGCAACTTCGCAGAATCTATTTGAGGATTATTTCGATGAGCAGGAAGTCGAGAAGGTGATCGCGCGTGAGGGTACGGAGTTGGGGCTGAAGACACGCAATCTGGGAGGCTACGGGTTGGCGATACTCGAGCAGGGGGATGGCGATGACCGGCGAGCTGCGACGATGTATTATGGCTGGGCGGGCGGCGGCCACGGTCACCATGACCGACTCAACATCCAGATGTGGGCATTCGGGCGGCCGATGATGCCTGATGATGGTTATCCGTTCCCGTTCACGAGACTCGATTTTTGGCGATGGCGGAACACCGATACGTTCAAGCACTACTGCGTGGTAGTTGACGAATGCACGCAGAGGAACACGTACTCGGGGGATCTGAACACGCTGATTTCGACGCCGGAAGTGCAACTGATGGATGCCTCGGCGGAGATCGCATACCCTGATATGGTGTCGCTGTACCGGCGCACTTCGGCGCTGATAGACATCTCGCCACAGACCTCCTACCTGCTGGACATATTCCGCGTGCGAGGCGGCAGGCAACACGACTGGTGCTTCCACGGCCCTGCCTTCTTCGAGCTTTCGGTTGCGGGTGGGAAGTTTGGGCCGACGCAGGAGAAGGGCACACTTGCGGGCGAGAATGTGCCCTACGGAACCAAGCCGCCGCCATCACCAAAGAATGGCCTAGCACTGAACCTGCTGAAAGCCGAAGGCGTAGTTGCGGGCGAGGACTACCGGACGCTGTCTGTCAATGGATGGGGTATCTGCAACGAGAGTGTGTTGACCCGCGAGGCCGGCAACTCAATCACGATGGACACGGCGGAGATTGCTGCGGGCAAAGTCAAGCTATTCCTGCACGTGTATGACTACAATGACGGCAGCAACACGGTTGAGATCAGTATGGGCGGGGTTAAAAAGTCACTACGTTACGAGCCCTCCGGGACAGTTGGGTATCGCTGGGTGGCGGAGGTGTTCGACCTACCTCAGCCTGTTACTGAAGTGGCTATGACCTCCAGCGAAGTGGGGCAGACGTACATCCAGATGGATCAGGCGGTCATCGGCAGAGATTTGGGTCGAGAACAGCCATTCATCTTTGGTGACGGTACTAGCGGTTACCACGGGCTGTATAACGTGCGGCGGATGTCGCCGCAGGGCGCATGGTCTGCGACATGGCACAAGGCCGACGAGGACCTGTCGCTGACTGTGAACATGCCGGCCAACTGCGCCCAGCAAGTCATCGTCGCCGACGCGTCACCGGAACTGCAACCGGGCAATCCCGACGTGATTCAGTACGTGTTAGGGCGTAACCTCATCCCCGATGAACGTGCCGAGGCGGGCGAGGAACTGCTATCGAACTACGTGGCAGTGATAGAGCCGCATCGGGGCGGCGCTGCCATCAAGGCAGTCGAGTATCTCAGAGCCGACAAGGTGAGCGCAGAGACGGTCGGTCTGGCAGTGCGTCGGGAGGGGGCCACGGACTTCATTCACAGCTCGCCGGCGCCGGAGGAGAGATGCGAGTGGGAGGGTGCCGACAAGCCGTTGGTAGCAGCTGCTGAATTCGCCATGCTGACAGTAAAGGATGGTGCCATCGAGCGTGCGGTAGTGGTCAACGGGACGCTGCTTCAGTACGGGGATTTCTCGCTGCGTCCGGCGCCGTCGCCGGCAGGGAAGGTTGTAAGTCTGGACTTCGCGAGCAACAGCATCACGATTGACAGCGCACTGACAGTTCCGGCGGTCTTCGGCGACGATGTGATCATACTGGGCAATGAACTGCAGAGCACCAGTTACACGATCCGGGATGCGCACGTCGCCGACGCACGCACCATCATCTCCTTCGGTGACGAGCTGTACATCATGGGTATGGGAGCAGTGACGCAGACGGACAACGAGGCCGACAAGATTACCAGCGACCGGGATATCGCCGGGTACGGCCGGGTCGAGGGCAACCGGCACGCCGGCCGCTGGCTCTACAATGAAGACAAGTCCAGGGGCTTCCGCATTGCCGAGGTGGGGAAGAGCGGGTTCCGCCTGGAGGGAGTGGACGCCAATCTCGAAGATGTGTTCACCGACGCCGACGGCGATGGCAGGCGCCTGTACTGGATCAGCGACATCGGCCCCGGGGACAGCTACCGGATCCCGACGGCAACATACTACTCGCGTGCGGGCGCGCTCAAGTCCGGCGGCAGATAGTGCTGCCCGCAGGGGCTAGGCGTCGGTTTCGGTGTCTTGGAGTTGGTGGCCGGGAGTTGGTTCTTCCAGCGCCCACCAGGTAGTATTGCGGTGTCTGACGTCCCCGAAGTAATTGCGGTGATCCACGGGAGGGATGCACTCGTCCATCAGGTCGAGTCTGCCTAGCTTGGTGAGACGCTCGTATATTTTGATCCAGCCACACGGAATGGATCTGTCAACCTCGCAGGAGCCGTCCACGTCGGCACCACCGCACTGACCACTGACGAGACCCTTACTACAGGCAACGCGGGGACATATTCCGCCTGTGTAATGGAGGACGCAGTCGCCGCACTCGAGACAGCGCTCCTCTCCTGGCCAGAGCCCCTGAAAGCCGCCCATGGCGATTGTATCGAGCGCGGGGCGTGCCAGCTTATCAACCGTGGCGGCAACTGCCTGCACGCCGATGCCGCAGGATGAAACCAGCACTGAGTCGGCCTGATTGAGCATGTCGAGATGGGCGATGAGACGCCTGGCGATTAACGTCTTGTTGCAGAGAAAGTCTATCGGTATGGTGCCGAGGACTCGCTTGCCGGCTTCCTCGAGGCCTTGTTTGAGGGCGGCCAAAGCCTCAGCATCACCGCTATCGCAACCTTCCGGACAGCCTGTGCAGGCGATGATGACGACCGCCTCTTCATCATGGAGGTAGTCGAGGACTTCATCAATCGGTTTTGGCTTGGTGGCTATCATCACTCTTCGTCCTTTCTGAGTACCTCGGCGACAACCGTATCAAGGATTACCGACATCTTGCGGGCGAGCGGTTGGGAAAGCTCCGTGCCCCATGCAATGGTGTGCGGCTGAATACCGATGATGACTGTGCGGCTTTCGTCGAGACCCCGCCTGTGCCAGCTTGTTAGCGCTTCGGCGAGCGTAAGCTCATGGAGCGACATTTGCGGAGTCGCGCCGAGGATCTCGGCCACTGGCAGGCGATAGATTGCTCCCGGCGGCCCTCCGGTATCCACAGCATCCACGATCACGAGTCTGGCGATGTCTGCGACGCGTCCGAGGCACTCGACGGGCATGGTACCCCCCTCGATGAGCTCGACTGCGGATGGCAGGTCAAGCTCGCCCAGTTGACGGACTACATGTGCGCCGACGCCTTCGTCAGTCAGCAGAACATTCCCGACACCGATGACGACGATGCGGCGCGGCTCCTGTTGGTTCATGCTATCCGGTAACGGCCAATTTCGTTGTCCTTGGCATTCACTATGTGAACGGCGCACGCGAGGCATGGATCGAATGACCGGGCGATCCGAACCAGCTCGAAGGGGTTGTCCTCATCCCTGACGGCAGTGCCGATAAGGGCCTGCTCGATGGGCCCGGGCTGATCCTCGTCGTCGCGTGGCGAGACGTTCCAGGTCGTGGGAACGATGAGCTGGTAGCGGGCTATAAGGCCGTCGGCGATATCTATATGGTGGAGGAGGGCGCCTCGTGGCCCACCTACCATACCTGTGCCGGTGCCCTCTTCAGGCAGATCATACTCCGCGCAGACGGGGGCGCCGGGCTCCAGCTGCAGCGCCCAGTCGGCCATCGCATCGGCGATGAGCTTCGTCTCCAGCGCGCGGGCTGCATGACGACCGATAGTGGACTGCAGCGCCGCGGGCTCGGCACCGAGCGCCGAGAGCAGCCCATCAACCGCTGATTTCACCTTGTCGTCGCCGGTATGATATGCCACAAGCCACCTGGCCAGCGGACCAACTTCATAGGATTCGCCGTTGATACGCGGCGCTTTCGCCCAACTGTAGGCCCCCTCCTTTTCGCTTGCAGGTCGCGTCTGTCCCTCCGACGGGTGCCGGTGGGTGGCTTCATCCTCGAAGAAGGAGTACTTGAGGTCCTCGGTTATCGCAGTGGCGTCAACCTCCGCGAGTTGTCCATCTAGCGTTCCGGAGGGCAGGTACCGTGGGCGCTTGAGCAGGTCGGTCTCGGCTACGTCCATGTCGAAGATGCCGTAAGAGAGGTATCTGCCACATCCCTTGCCGATTTCGCAGTAGTCGGAATACGTGGAGGCGACGCCCACGACGTCGGGGATATAGCAGTCATCAACGAAGTGGCGAACATCCTGAAGGCGGGAGATGAAGGCGCCCACTTTGTCATCGGTGGGGACCTCACATACGCCGCCTGGAACGCAGGCAACTTCATGCGGCATCTTGCCTCCGAAGACCGCGAGCATCTCGTGAGTGAGACGGCGCATATCGAGGGCGCGGAGGTAATGGGAAACAGCGGCGGTGTTGGTCTTCTTGTCGAGGCGGAGGTCACCTTCATAGCGAGGGGTGAATGGGGCCAACTCGCCGCGTTGAAGAAACTCGCCGAGGCGCTGCATTGCGGGGTCGTCGCTATTTACGTCCACAGCGGCAGGATCAACGTAATCCAGCGCGGCCAAGATGTAGAAGTGGAGTATGTGGGACTGGAGGTAGTTGGCGCCGAGGAGGAGGTTGCGGATGATGCGTCCGTTGTCCGGGATCTGATCGGCGACGCCGATGGCCTGATCGAGGGCGAGACTGGAGCAGACGGAATGCACGGCCGGACAGACACCGCAGACACGCGTGGTGAGACGCTGAGCATCCAGCGGGTGGCGTCCGACGAGGATCTGCTCGAAGCCACGATACATGGGCCCGGAGACGCGGGCATCTTTCACCTCCCCGGCGTCCACTGTCACCTCAATCTTCAGGTGTCCCTCAATGCGCGCGACCGGGTCTATGACAATCTGTCCCATTATGCACTCTCCTCACGCAACGCAGACGTGTGTGATGGGTGTGCCGTGTCACGACAGGGCGACTGAGCTATAAAGCTGTTGCCTGCCCGGGTGCGACGTACTTCAGCTTGCCAGTGCTTGGGTCTCGCTCGATCCTTGGCAGGTCGTCAGTCTCGATCTTCTTATACAGTGCGCAGCCTACGTCCGGGAAGCCCGGCTCGACGCAGCCCAAACATGGACTGCCTGCTCCGATCGGCCAATTGATGCCGGAGTTCCACTGCCGTGAGGGGCAATCGCTGTAGGTCACCGGACCTTTACATCCGAGCTCGTAGAGGCAGCCTTCCTCACCATGGTGGGAGGCGAACTTACCGGCATCGAAGTCTGCTCGGCGCGGGCAGTTGTCATGAATGAGTTCACCAAAGAATGCCAGCGGGCGGCCATGGTCATCGAGGTCGTCTTCCGTGGGCAGACCACGCAGCAGGACGTTGACCAGGGTTCCCAGGATCCAGTCCGGGTGCGCCGGGCATCCGGGCACATTCACACATGGCGTATCAATGCCCTGTTGGCGCAACACCTCCGTGGCCGACCTGGAGCCTGACGGATTGGGAGCCGCCGCCGGGATGCCGCCAAAGGCCGCACATGCCCCGACCGCAACGACACAGAGCGCCCCCTTCGCCAATTCAGTGAAAGTGTCAACTATGCTAATTTCCTCACCGGCAGCTGTGACTCCGCCGATGTTGGGTATCTTCTCGGGAATGCCACCTTCGAGGATGAGCACATATGGTTGATCGTCCGCCTGGGTATCGTGGAGTATTTCCACTGCGAGGTGACCGGATGCGGCCATTATAGTCGGGTGAAAACGCACCTGGACGTGCTTGCCCGGAACCAGCTCCTCGAGCAGCACATTGGCTATGCGCGGCGCTGCGGAGTTGAGCAGGGAAACTGAGCAGCCCGAGCATCCTGTGCCCTGCAGCCATACCACTGGGATTTCCTGCAGCACTTTCTCAGTCATCATCTTACCTCATCCCTCATGGAGTGCACGTTGGCGGCAGAAACGCCGATACGAAACAGCAGCTCGTGGCTGTGCAGGGCCTGCCGCGTCCTTCATACCGCACGTAATGACAAAGTTCCTTCTTTGTGTATAATTGACCTTCTTAGTGCTCAATTTTTTTTGGCCGCTCTTGGCTACGGGTCTATAAGGACTTGGCGTCGAGCCTATCTTGCTCGAAGTTCATCGGCCGTTGGCGCTGGCACTTCGCCTCAGCATATCGTGTGCAGTCGCAGGTAACAACTCAAGATGTCTTTGACCTGGCGCGGTTTTGTCTGTAGTATAGGCAACAGCCACAACATGAATCTATCTGCCGGTACCATTCCAGACAAGGAGATAGGCCCGTGGAACTATTCGACAGGCTTCCGTTGGAACTCGATGCCGAGGATGTGATTCGGAGTGCACATCTTACGGACGCCGGGGATGACATCGCGGCTCAGGTACGGGAGCTGGTAGCTGCCGCGCGGCACCTTGCCTGTCCGAAAGCAGTTGTTGAGGTAGGCTATGTGGAGAACAGGCGTGAGGGGGCTGTGGACATCGGGGGCGTCAGCTTCACCAGCCGCATCCTGCGAGCCAACCTGGAGGATGTCGAGCGGGTTTTCGTGTACGTGGCGACCTGTGGAAGGGAGCTCGACGAGGTTCCCGTGCCTGCCGGCGATTTTCTACTAGATTACTGCCGGGACCTCATCAAGGCGCAAGCGCTGGCTGCGGCCATGCGCCATCTTGGGCAACACCTTACGGACAAGTACGCGCTGGGTAAGACGTCCGGCATGAATCCCGGGTCGCTGGAGGACTGGCCTATCACCGAGCAAATCCCCCTCTTCTCCATCTTTGGCGACGTTGAGGAAGTCATCGGCGTCACACTTACCGATAGCTGTTTGATGATCCCCAATAAGTCGCTGTCGGGCATCACGTATGCGACTGAGGCGAGCTTCACGAGTTGTCAACTGTGCCCTCGGGGCATCTGCTCGGGCCGGCGCGCACCGTTTGACCCCGAACTGGCTACCACGTACGGCGTCACGACATGAGTGATGGCACGCTATAATACTGGTACTAAGAGACAAGCGGATTTCCAAGCGCTGTTGCGGTAGCGGGCTTCCAAGATTAAAGCTGCAAGGGAGAGAGACATGAGTGGACGAACACAGAATCAGTTGATAGGCATCATGGTGACGACAGTGCTCACTGCGGCCGTCATGTGCGCAGGAGCCATTGCGCAGGCGGACGATGGCCCAGCCAAGGGGACAGATATGAACTTCACGACACGGATCGAGTTCGGTAAGGACATCGGGCAGAATTACGGCTCACTCTTCGAAGTGCCGACTGCGGACGGCAAGTTCGTCATCGGCGCCGGTTTCGTCGGCGTTTACAACACGCACCACCGAATGGACCGCTACGCGGTTCAGCTCTTCGTGCGGCCGACGGACGGGCAGAGAGAGTTTAGTAGCGAGCGGCTTCCGCGGATTGGTAACAAGACCGGGACATATATGTACGACTATGACGGCAAGGTATATGCGCACACCTATGAGGAGAAGCCGTTTTGCTGCTGGGACGCGACGACTGAGACATGGGATACGGACCCGGCGCGTACAGACAGCAGAATGCACCTCGGCGACGGGGTACTTCGTTTCGGGAGTGGTAACGCCTACTACAACGAGGAGCCGCTGCTAACTGAGCCGGCGACGGGAGGCTACTCCCGCTTCTACTACGCCCACGGCTATCTCTGCTTCTACCATACGGACCGGGCCGGCGACGGCGCCTCCCGTGCCTATGAGGAGGACAGCAAGGGGTTCACGAAGCTGTATGCTTGCGCGTGGACTCCTGAGAGTGAGAAGCCAATAGACGTGTCGAAAGGTGTGGTGCGGACGCTGAAGTATGTTGGTGAAACGCCATTCGCCTGGGGCCAGTTCCGGACCGAGGTCCTCACCTGCTCGAACATGGGCGGGCTGTATGTCTTCGACGGGAAAGAGTGGAAGATGCCGGTCGAGCCGGACAACAAGACAAGCTACCAGATCTACTCGATGCTCAACTTCTACGACAGGATGCTGATGGGGCAATATCCCACCGGCGAACTCATCGAGTATGACGGGGAGAATGCGACAGTGCTGGCGGGCTGGCCGCCCCGAATGGAGGGCGTCTCCTCGAACGCTCGCGAAGCCCAGTCAACGACAATCTATGGCGGCGACCTGTTTGTAGGCGTCTGGCCCTGGGCCGAGGTGTGGCGCTACAATCAGGACACGAGCGAATGGTTCTTCGTGCAGCGCATGTTCACCCATCCGGAGGTCACCGACGAGACCACGCACCCGTATGAGAAGGAATGCAACGCCCATAAGCTGGTGTTAAACTGGTGGGGCCAGCGGGCGACAAGCCTGGTACCGGCGGGCGACTCCGTGTACGTCTCCACATCAACCAAAGGGCCGGGCGACTGGAAGCCGGAACTCGACTTCGTTGGTGACGACAAGTGGAAGGAATACGGCACAATCCATCGCCTCAAGACGCCGGGGAATCTGTCCGCGCCGGTGCAGTGGAAAAACGGGCCGACTGACCTTGGGTTCGTCATCAGCGGCGACGCGTTGCGCATCACTCAGGACGGGACGGAGCTGGGCTCGGCCAAGCTCGGACCGGAGCTGGCGGCGGCGATTGCAGAGGCGGCCGGACTTGGTGATGTGCAATGGGGCAGCGGCGTGTTCGGGCCCTTCGCCGGAGCCTCCCTCAAGGGCGAACTCAAGATCAGGTAGCCCCTGCATCAGCCCCTCAAATCGTGATGATATTGGATGAACGGAAGCCGTTTGGCCGTTGCCGCACTGCCATCCGTTCTTGCCGTTGCCCAGCGTAACATCTGCTTGCGCCGTAGTTTGGAAGACGAACGGATGTCGTCTGTCCGCAGGCTTCCCAGCTTGTCCATGCCGCGCCGTTTATTAATGTCTTTGGCGTTGCCGTCTGTGGGCCGAGCAACCCCTGCTGTCTGCGACCTCAGTGCACATCCAGAGCATGCAGCATCAGCAGCAGATGCTCCAGCGTCAGGAGTACCTCGCCCATATACTCCTCCACGGCCCGCACACTGCCCGGCAGGGCATAGATCAGCATCCCCCCGCAGACCCCGGCCACGCTGCGACTCAGCAAAGCGCGCGGGTTCTGCCCCCCGAACTTGATCCGTATCCCCTCCATGATCCCCGGGATTAGCTTCTCGCAGACACCTGCCACCGTCTCCGGAGCGATGTCTCTGGGGCCGACGCCGGTGCCCCCTGTGGTGAGGACAACATCCACTCCGGCGTCCCGCGCGCTGACGAGTTCAGTGCGCAGTTTGTCCGCATCATCGGGCAGCAGTAGGGTCTCTATCTCCGGATGCCAGTGGGTATCAGCCACAAATGCCTCAAGCAGCTCTCGCACGCGGGGCCCGCTGCGGTCCTCATACTCACCCGCATGGGCACGGTCGCTGAGGGTGATGATGCGGAACCTGAGCGGTCGCGGGAGGTATTCACCGCAGTCCCCCGGGTGGAGAACACCGCAGTGAAGCACGCGGCAGAAGATGCCCTCGGTGGGCATAATGCACCGGCCCGCCTGGCGGTAGATGGCGCAGTCATCGCCATGACACTCCTTGCCGATCTGAGTGACTTCCAGCTTTACCTCACCGATGCGGAAGCAGTCCAGAATGGCGACATCGGTGAAGTCAACGCCACGCACGTCAATGTTCTCGCCGAAGGCCCCAGGCGCCAGCTGCAGCTTCATCGCGTCCGCGAAGCGGTCAATGCTGTCCTGGCTCAACATGGATACCTGGCGGTGCCAGCGTCCGGCATGAGCGTCCCCGACGAGACCTTCTCCATCCACACGCACCTCAGGCACGGGCCGTTTGACCGTCCCTTTTCGCTCGGAGATGTTGACCGATACGACCTCAAGGTTTCTCGACATCATGCTTCTCCTTTTGCAGAAGGACAATGTCGCCGATGCGCATGTCATTGTCCAGTGCCTTGCACATATCATAGACGGTCAACAGCGCTACGGTGACGGCCGCGAGTGCCTCCATTTCAGCACCCGTGCGACCGACACACGCGACCTCGCTGGTGGCGACGACGCTGTCAGCGTTCAGTTTGAGTTGCACGTCAATGGCATCAAGAATCAGAGGGTGGCAGAGGGGGATGAGTTCTGCGGTACGCTTGGCGGCCTGGATACCCGCAATCTGAGCAACGGTGAGTACGTCACCCTTCTTCATGTTGTTCTCGGCGATGGCTGCTGCCGTCGCCGAAGAGACGGCGATGCTGCCAGTGGCTCGAGCCACGCGTCTCTGAGGGATCTTGTCGCCCACGTCAACCATATTAGCCCTCCCTTTGTCGTCCACATGAGAAAAGCTGTCCATGTTAGCCTCCGATACCGCGCATCCAGTTGTGAGTACACGGGCCACCGGCTTCGGGTTTCTCGCGGATAGCTTGGCGAAGGGCCTGTGCCGGTCCCAACTCCCGCACGCTGAAGGCGCGGTCAGAGAAGAGGCACGGTCTGACCATACCGTCACTGGAGAGTCGGAGGCGATTACAGTGGGGACAGTCCCCGCCTGAGCCACCCTCGACGACCGAGAACTTGCCCGTCGGCAGGTCCATTCGGTGGATGAACCGTATCTGAAAGTCGTTGTCATGGGCAAAGCGTGCTACGTCCACTGCGTCGGGGGCGGCTGACGACTCGGAGACAACGCAGTTGAGCTTGATAGGGCAGAGGCCCGCTACACGCGCCGCCTCGATTCCTGCCAGGACATCGGGGAGATGACCGCCGCCCGTTATCTCCGTATAGTGCTCGGGGTTGAGCGCATCGAGGCTGATATTTACGCGCTGCAGACCGGCGGCCGCAAGGGCGTCGGCATGATCGGCCAACAGCGTCCCGTTGGTGCTCATAGCCAAATCCTCGATGCTCTCGATCCCGGCCAACATCTCCACCAGCACCTCAATGTCGCGGCGCACCAGCGGCTCTCCACCAGTAAGACGGAGCTTGATGAAGCCGATGTCGGCGGCTGCTTGTGCTATTTCGACGATCTCGTCAAATGAGAGAATAGCCTCACGTGGCAGAAGCTGCACGCCCTCCGGCGGCATGCAGTAGCGGCAGCGGAGGTTGCAGCGGTCGGTAACCGAGATCCTCAGATAGTTGATGGTGCGGCCAAATGAGTCTCTCATTGGCGCCACCTAACCAGCGGCATGTAATCAACCTCATCGCCGGCAGACAGCTCAGTGACCCCAATGGGGACCGCGAAGAACCCATCTGCCGCAGTCAATGCTGCCAAGTGCGCCGAACCATGATACTCAACCGTCTCGATCACGCCGCCGTCGCCAAGCCGACACGGCAGATACTCCTTCCTCACAGCCTTGCGACGCTGGAAAGCGAAGGCCAGGGGCATCCTCAACTCGCGCGTCTGAAATGCCGCCTCGCTTAGCAATACCATCGCCCGCAGCACGAAGAGATGGAACGTCAAATAGACGGACACAGGATTGCCCGGCAGACCGAACAGCAACTTGCCGTCACCAGATGCGTATGTCATCGGTTTGCCGGGTTTGACGGCGACGCGTGAGAAATGCAGCTTGAGACCGACTTCCGAGATGGCCTCGATAACGAAATCACGGTCGCCGACCGACACGCCACCAGAAATGACAACCAAGTCGGCGTCTCGGAGGGCGGTTTCTATGGCCCCAACGGTACTGCCGCGGTCATCAGGGACTGTCTGCTGGCTCACTATGGCGAAGCCCGTCTGCGTGGCTAGTGCAACGAGTAACGGTCCGTTGACGTTCATGATCTTACCGGGTTCGAGCAACGCAGGATTCTCGACAAGCTCGTTGCCTGTGGAGATGATAGCTATACGTGGCTGGCGCATGACCTCGACATCGGTGAGCCCGCAGGCAATGAGATTGCCGATGTCGAGCGCGGTCAGGCTGGTTCCAGCGCTCAGTATCGTGTCTCCGACGCGCAGGTCCTCGCCCTGCAGGCAGATATTGGTGCTCCCGCTGTGCCGGCGGACCTTGACCACATCGCCATCTGACTCAGTGTCCTCGATGATGATAATGCGCGCAGTGCCCTGAGGGACGGGAGCGCCTGTCATGACCTTGATTGTGGTTCCCGGAGAGAGCTGTCCGGTACCCATTTCCCCGGCCACGATGGTGTCGAGGAGGCGATACTCATCGCGCTCATCATCAGCGATGACTGCATAGCCATCCATGGCGGACTTGTCGAAGGGGGGCAAATCAACACGGGACGTCTGATCGGCAATCAAGACACGACCGAGGGCCTCGCGGACGGGTAGTGTCTCGCCGGGTAGTTTGATGTCACGGAGGGTCTCATCAAGAATGCGTAGGGCCTCATCGAGCGGAATCATGGGCTGGCTATTTTCCATCGGATAGCTCCTTGTGGTAGTGGGCGGCGAAGCGCGAATCGGCAAAGTCGGCGACTTCGCTGCTGATACGGCGGAAGACACGAAGAAGATAGCGGCCGTGAAAAGTGAGCGTGGACCGGCCGCCGCCAATGCCGCCTGAAGAAGGCAGGACCAGACGCCGATGGAGTTGCTTCTCAGCAGCCTTGATGAGGCCCCAAGCATAGCGGTAGCTCATTTGCGCAGCACTGGCTGCCTCTCGCAGTGTCCCGTAGCGCTCCACACCCTCGAGAAGCTTCGCCGCTCCGGGGCCGAAGGCGTGGCTTTCGTCTAACACGAACCATACCTTGCTGCGGACTGCAAGGGCCGGCTTCTCGAAGTGACGCTTGTGCTCTGTTAGTATGTCGCAGACCGCCTCGCACAACGCGGAGTCAGACAACTTGCTCGCGACAAACGTTCTGTAGTTCTCGACTGAGGCGTCGCGTGCGACGACGAGATGGGATTTGGCTCGCAAGACGCCGGCGTCACTGCGGACATCTGTCTCGCCCTCGACGGCGTCCACATAGATGACGATATCGCCCTCACCGCTGTGAACCCAAGCGTTGGATTCCACGACGATGTGTTGATGCGAGCGCCGTGCTGACGCGATGAAGGATGCCAATTGCCTCTGTGTCCCGAAGAAGTTTTGAGGCTTGTGGGGCTTCGGATGTCCACGGCCACACTTCGCGCAGGTGGCCCGGGGCAGGACCTCGCAAAGGCGCTCTGCCAGATGGGTCTTGCCGACCCCGCGCCCGGCTCCACAAATGACCCAGACGGTTGTCATTAGAAACACCCCAGTTGGCAGTGGCGTATATTGATGTTGAGGAAACTGAGCAGCCTGCCCATCTGTCGTGTCTGGATGTCAAGTCTGGCGGCGATGACATGGGCCCGTCCACAACCAATCGAGCCGCCGATATAGAGGCAAGAGAGACTGCAGGGGCGACGCTGTGCGGCTTCGACGACGTCCAGGCTGCAGTGGCCAGTGGAGACAACATCCAGGGGAATGTCTGCGGCGCGGCAGAATGCTGAGACTGATTCGAGCATAGCCTCGGGGACGCGAAGAGCGCTTCTCACGATGGTTCCTCCTGAGTACCCTGCCAGCCGGCCAGATCCTCGGGCCTATTGACGTTATAGAATGGAGCGGCGTGGGCAAACTGAACAGGGATGACGCCGAGTTGTCGCCAGAGCTTGCCAGGGCTTCTCTGTCCATCGTCGAGGGCTTGTGTAATGGTCTTGCGGAGGCTGTTATGCACAACTGTGCATAACGGCTCCAAAAAAATATGCATGGCCACCGCTACCTGGCCTGCGCTCCTCACGAAGCCGTCCATGAGGTCTCGAATCTCGCGGCGAGTTATCCCGGGTAAATCACAG
>CAZCJS010000068.1:0-17184 GCA_964498775.1 uncultured Armatimonadia bacterium | reverse complement strand
GCCCAACTCGTCGTCGCACCAGTCAGCCGTGTCCGGTGGCAGTTGCAGGACCGGCTCGAGGAAACTGAACGTGGTGAGGGCGGTTTTGGGCATACCGGCTCCTGAACATTGCCGTCCGTTGGAGTGTCTCAAACTGTGCCGTCACCGCACTCGCAACCTGATTGAGAATAGGAACTCAGCATGGGAAGGTTCAAGGTATCCACAAGCGTCGCCGTCATGATGACACTGCTTCTTTTGCTTACGGGCTGCTCCAATTCCAGGGGACCTGAGCCTCTGCCGACCAGCAGCATACCTGCGACGCCTGCCGCAGGGGACGTTTCGTCACCTGGCGACGCGCCGACATCACAGATGGCTCCGCAGGTCACGTTCACCGACATGTCGGGCGAGAGCGTGACAATGGCCAGTCTGCGCGGGGGGGTCGTTGTAGTCTATTTCTGGGCCACCTACTGCATCCCGTGTATCGAGAAACTCCCTCGGATGCAGGCTATTCATGAAGCCTATCGCAACAAGGGCGTAAAGATATGGGCTCTGTCACTGGATGGCGATGCCGACGTCGTAGCTGGCTGGCTTGAAAAACAGGACTTGACCATCCCGGTTGGTCTGGTGGACGACGAGATGAGGGAGAAGTTCTTTCCCGGAAAGAAGATCGTGTCTATACCGCAGACATTGCTTATTGACGACAAGGGCCACATTGCCGCATGGCTCGGCGCCGAGATGACCATCCAGGAGTTGGAGGAGAGCATCAAGGCCCTGCTTGGAGATTAGGGGATGTGACCCATCCCGTAGTAGAATGGGGCCGCGCCGCTCGCTGCCGCCAACGGCTTACTTGAGCCTTTCCTCGGGTTCTCTCGGGGGCATGTGAGTATCACAACGTTCCCCGATGTTCCCGTCTTCAACCATCGAGGTCAGTCAGGCTCGAATCTGCAGTTCGCTCCCCCGTCTTCCCACCCTCGCCAGGCGCAGCAGCCTCGCCGGCACCGGTAAGCCCCTCATGGTCCGACCTCCAGGGGAAGCTGAGTCTGTAACTCCTGACCCTCGGACCTGTCACCTCCGAGGAACACCTCACTGAACGAGGCGGCGAAGTGCGCCCCGAAAAGCAGCACCTGTGCGCCCAAGAATGCCCACAATGAGAACACTACCACCCCCGCCAAGCCGCCATAGATAGCGTTGTTGTGAGTGGAGTGGCTGATGGAGTAGGTGAAGATCGGTGAGGCCGTCTGCCACAGCACCGCCGCACACAGCGCCCCGGCGAGTGCCGCGCGCTTCGGCACTTTCTGTACCGGCATATACTTGTACAGCACGCTGAACGCCAGCAGCGATAGTAGAAAGCCGAGTACGCCCATGATATTGGGCTGCGCCTCCATGATCGCATGTGTATCAATCTCGGGGAACTGCTGCAGCAAACTGTACAGACGGGCAAAAAACGCGTTGGCGAGCACGAACATCGTCAGCAGCACCCCGGCAAATCCCATCATCGCCAGAGAAACCAGCTTGCGCGTGAGGAAGTGGCGCAGTATCTTACCCGGCCAGATCTCCGTCAGGCTCCGCTCGAGCGTCTCGAAAAGCCGCAGCCCGGCCCAGATGATCACCGCAACCGACAGAGCGTTAGTCGCGTGGGTATTCGGCCGCGCCAGCAGACTGTCTACTTCATTCATCACTTGTTGCTCGGCGATGTCACCAAACTGCTGCAGGGCAGATTGCATCCACTGGTAGGTGTTGCTGCCCTCACCGAACAGCGCCTGCAGCGCCGCCGACAGCAGTATCCCTAGCGGACCCAGGCAGATAACCGAATAGAACGCGATAGCGGCCGCCATCAACGGCGACCCGCTGAAGCCGTAGCGCCGGTAAGCGGTCACCAGAACTCGCCACAAGCCGCTAACATTCGCGCGCACGCGGTGCCCGATACCCATCACGATTTGCCCTTCGCACTTACCTGTAGCGTCCGGCTTCCACATCAAGTCTGCTGCGCATACCGTTGTACGAGCACATACGGCGTTTGCCCGCATTTCCTACCCCGCAAACCCGCGCCCTCACTCATCCATCTCGACTGAGTACAGCCACCATCTCAGCTTGGCCTGCCGTCCCGGTCCCGGTTGGCGCTGGAAGTACAGCTTCATCTCCGTCCCCTCAGCGGTCCTGATCCTGAACCAGTGTTTGCGCAGATAGCGGCTGTCACCTCCACCCCTGCAAGGGCCTGTCTGCTTCCACTTCTCCAGCACCTCGGCGACAGCGTGTTCCTCTCCGCGCCACAGGAACCGCCCGGGTAGGGATGGCTCAGCCCTCGTCATCCCCTCCGGCCCGATGCTCTCTGCAACCGGCTCAATCGCCTCACTGATGAGCGCTTCTTTCACAAGATCCCGCCTGTTGCGGATTTGCACCTACTCAATGATCTCGATATTCTTGATTGTCACTGGCTCGAGCGGCTTATCACGCGCACCGGTCTTGACGGCGGCGATCTTCCGCACCACGTCCATGCCCTCGATGACTTCCCCAAACGCCGTGTGCTTGCCGTCCAGACCGGGCTGGGGACTCTCGGTGACGATGAAGAACTGGCTGCCATTGGTGTTCGGCCCGGCGTTAGCCATCGCCAGAGTGCCCGGCACTATCTTGTGATCGTTGAATTCGTCCTCGAATTCGTAGCCGGGCCCGCCAGTCCCATCACCTCTGGGGCAGCCGGCCTGGATCATGAAATCCCTGATCACGCGGTGAAATGTCAACCCGTCGTAGAATCCCTTCTTCGACAGCTTGACGAAGTTGCTCACCGTCTTGGGCGCGTCATCGGCATAGAACTTCAGCTTGATATCCCCCATTGAGGTTTTCATGACGGCTTCCTTGGCCGTCTCTGTGGCCTCAGGCTCTTTTTCCGCTCCGGTCTCCGTAGCGCGTGTCCCGTCGAAGCTCATATCTTCCTCCTTGTCGGCGGCCTCAGCGTCGTCATCTGCAGCAGCCTGGTGATCGTGTGTGTCTTCTATTGCGGGCGGCTTGATTGCTTCATCATGCTTCGGCTCCGGCTTCTTTTCGAAGCTGGATTGCAGCAGGGCGTAGGCGAGCACAACCGCAAAGGCCAGTGCGTACGCCCAGACATTATGCTTCCTCCAGATCGTGCTCGGTGGCCCTTGCGCACGGTCACTACCAGGTCTGGATTCATCTCTCTCGTCGGGCATCTGCATCATCCTCTACCTAACATAATATGGCGTGGACATAGCTCAGGGGTAGCCCTATTTTACACCAGAAAAGCCAATCATCCAACCCCTACGCTACCCGCCGACAAGCCAAACGCATCATCCCAACCACGTTCCCCGACAGCGCCCTACAGCTCAGCGAGTAACTCGGCATACCTGCCCACGGCATAGTCTGCCACCTGCTTATCCAGTGGCAGAGCGAACTTGGTCAGGATCGTGCTGTGTCCCTCGTGGTACGCATGGACACGCAGCCACAGGCCCCCGGCTAAAGCGCCTTTGTGGAACGCCATGGCATCAGCTACGCGCCGGAACTTCAGCCCGCTCATGTGAGCGATGCCCCGTGCCTCCACCAGCACAGCGTCGAAATTCGCCGACAGCTCAGTCATCTTTCCGTGATAGTACTCTCCGGCCGCCGTTATGCGCTCCGCGTCACGCTGGATCAGGGTGATGTTGGCCAGAGCCAGGTACGCCGGCAGTGCCGCATTACCATTTGTGCTGACCGCATCATACTGCGCCAGAGCGTCATACTTTCCCTTATAGACTACCGCCGCCAGTGGGTGAAATCCCGCCGTCATACCTTTACCGAGTACCACCAGGTCCGGCACGATCCCGAAGCGGTGGAACATCATTATCTCGGGGAACCAGAAGCACGTCTGGATCTCGTCTATGGCCATCAGCGCCCCGGTCTCGTCACACAGCCGGCGTGCCAGTTGCAGATACTCCACCTCCAGCAGTATCGCCTCACGATTCATCAGCACCGGCTCGGCCCAGAAGCCGGCGATACGCTCGCCATACTCGCCGAATACCCGCTCCAGTTCCTCTCCGTCATTGGGCTGGACCATGACCACCTCGACATTACTGAAGTACTGCGGCCACATCCCGCGCAAACGCTGAGCGAAGACGTCGCTGCCGTGGTAGTTGCCGTCCATGGTGACAAATACCGGCGCAGCGGCCTCTGATTTGTTCTGTTCATACTGCAGAAGCTGCATCTTCATCCCCGCAGCGCATGCCACCGTACCCGTGGCGCAGCCGGTAAGCACCGTGTTAAGCCGCTCGCCATCATCCACCAGCACGCTCAGATCCGCGCCCGGATTCGCCACCTCAATCAGCCGACCCGCCAGCCGCTTCACCGGCGCCGCGGGGATATTGCTATGATTATCCCAGATAATCCCACGCTCAATCCCGTCAAGCAGCGCCACCGTAAGCTCCGGCTGTTCGTAGCCCCATGTCATCTGGTAATGGCCGCCGGTGCAGTCGAGGAACAACTGCCGTTGCTCGGTGAGGTAGAAAAGCCCCTTGCCTACCAGCAAGTCCTCCGGCTTCTCACTCACGCCACGGCCGTACGACTTCTGAAACCAGCGCTTGTCGGGTAATTCGGCCGCCGTCACACTCTCTATCGTATGCCCCACCTCTGGCAGCAACCGGGACGGCTCGCCATCTCCCAGGTACTTCCTGCCGGCAGCCATCGCCGCAGCGATACTTCCCGTGTCGTCATCCATCAAAGCCGCAAAATTCATATCACTTCGTCCCATTGCTGCCTCTCTTCCCTCATGTGTAATCTATCACCGGATAGGCCCAGACGTTGTACGGTAACGCCCGGCTGAGGCGATCCACAATTTCCGGCGTCCCGTTGTGGATGCTCACGATGTCACCGGCGACGGCGTCTGCGAGATTCAGCCGACGGCACAGCAGCCGGTGAATTGACCAGTCCTTCGCCTCAATTGTCACCTCAGTCTTCGCCTCCGGGCCTTCGTACAACACATAGTCTCTCGTCGGTGTCCATACATTGATTTTCAGGTCGGCCACGAGTTCCGCATCCACACACACCTTGTCAAACAGCCTCTGCGGAGCTATCACCTGTCCCATGATCATCATCTGGCGCAGGTCGGGCTTGAAGCCTGCCTCCAACGCCACCCCACGGCAGGGATGTTCACTCGACAGCGTCCAGGCTACTGCCTTGGACTGCGCCAGCGCCAGGTTCGCCAGCGCTTTGAGGCACTCCCGCACCCCTGCGCTGCTGCCTGCCGCGTCCTGAACTTGCAGCGGCTGGTCAGCCCGCTCGCCCATTTTCTCCCCGACGATCATATAAGCCTCCAGCGGCTCGCTGGACGGATACCGTATGTAGTGGGTCTGCTGTGGAATCACCATGTAGATGCCCCGGCCCATAGCGCGTTCCCAATACCCCGGCCCGTCACGGTACGGGAAGCCGCCGTACTGCCCGAACATCCCCGCGAACACGGCGCAAACCCCCTCCGCATCTGCATACAACTCAGCCAACCCGCCGATTGCGCAGTCTGTTTCAGCTGCCTTGTGCGGCTCCCAGACCGCCGTACGCAGGTAGATGAGGTCCACATGCCCGCTCTTCTCATAGAAGCGGTAGCCGATGCTCCGCTCGGCCCCCCGATATACCATCATCGCCTCGACCCGCTCGGCGAGAAACTCCCGCGCTGCACCTATCATACCGCTGCCAATGCCCTGGGACCGCATATCTTCCCGCGTCCCCACCGCATGCTCGAAGATGGTACTTATGACCGCGCCCGGCGCCACCTGAAAATTCCGAAACTCCATCGGGATCGTACCGACCACCTCATCGCCCTTGTAGGCCATCGCGGCGGTGTTGCTCGGCTCGCAGGCCCGCCACTGCTCGAGACTCAGCGGCGGAAATATCGCATTACGAATTGAGAGCAAGTCCTCCGCATCAGCGGGCTTGTACTCGCGAAAGGTAATCTCAGACATGCCATGTCTCCCCGGGTCGTGTGTGTGAGCCAACCCCACATTTCCCCATCCAGGCGCGCTCCTCCTCCCCCTAGATCGGACCTCTTACGCACCCACCACGGCTTGGTGCCGCTTTACGCCGCTGCCCCAATACGCTAATATCAGCACACGTGACAGCACTAAACGGAGCATTCTACATGAGCGGAAAACGAAATTCAGCAGACAGAGCAGTATCCCTGGCCAGGAACGACCTCATCTTCATAGACTTCGATGGTACCATCAGTGTCAAGGACACCGGCATCGCGGTGATAGATGCCCTCGAACTCGAGGAAGCGTGGGAAATCGAGCACCAGTGGCGGCGCGGCGAGATCGACTCCATGGAGTGTCTGACCCGCCAGTGGGAGATGGTGGACCTGCCGAGGGGCGCCATCTATCGGATGATTGACTCCTTCGCGCTTGACGAGGGTTTCAACGATCTTGCCGAAGCAGCCATCCAGATCGGCGCCGGACTCGTCGTAGTTAGTGACGGTCTGGATTTCTATGTGGACCGGATGTTGGGTCGGCTTGGCTGGGAGATCTGCCCTGGCGAACAGGTCATCAACCGGCCTCGGCACTGTATCCCTCGCTTCGCCAATCACGGCCGCGTCACGGACCACGGCGTCGAAATATCGTTCCCGCATCAGAGCCCCGACTGCGACCAGTGCGGCAACTGCAAAACCGCTCACCTCCAGCGCCTCAGACCGCACTTCTCGCGGCTCATCTACATCGGCGACGGCCATTCCGATCTGTGTGCAGCGCGCTTTGCCGACCTCGTTTTCGCTAAGGACGCACTCGCCGAGGATTTCGCCCAGTCCGGTCGCCCGTTTGTGAGCTTCCAGAGCCTCACCGAGGTCAACAATATACTCCTGGCCGCCTACAAGCGGTGACGCGCCTCACACTCCGCTTGCCGCTTGCGAAGGCGGGCATCTTGCAGTACAATCCCTCTGCACGGGATCATCAGTAACTCGCCTGGACCGGCACTGGTGCCAAGTCAAGCGGCCGGTCCAGTCGTCAATACACGGAGTTGACACATCAATGACCAATGCACCGCTGAGCGAAACAAAAATCACTACACTCATCGTTGAGACCTTTGCCCGCGATTTCGGCGCCGTCGCCGAGATGGACGTTGCGATCGTCGGGTCCGGCCCGGCCGGACTTACTGCTGCACGATTACTCGCTGCCGCAGGCTACTCCGTCTCCGTATTCGAGCGCAAGCTGTCTGTCGGCGGCGGCATCTGGGGCGGCGGCATGCTGTTTCCGCGCATCGTCGTCCAGGAAACCGCGCGCACCATCATGGACGATGTGGGCATCAAGCTCACTCAACATGAAAATTACTACGTGGCCGACTCCGTCGAGACCGTCGCCAAGTGCACTGCGGCAGCAGTTGATGCCGGTGCCAAGATATGGGTCGGCGTTACAGTGGAAGACGTCATGATCCGCGACAACGACGAGGTGTGTGGCGTGGTCATCAACTGGGGCGCCGTCGAAGCCGCCGGGCTTCATGTTGATCCGCTGGCTCTCTCCGCAAAATGCGTCATTGACGCCACGGGCCATGATGCCGAGATTGCGCGCGGGGTACTTCGCAAGATCCCCGGCGCAAGATTCAGCACCGAAGATGGGACGGTTCCCGGCGAGCGACCGATGCACGCCGAAATTGGCGAAGCAGCGCTGGTCGGCAATACCCAGGAGATATATCCGGGCCTGGTTGTCACCGGAATGGCGGCCAACGCCGTATTCGCATCACCGCGCATGGGCCCGATCTTCGGCGGCATGTTCCTGTCCGGAAAACGCGCCGCCGAAGTCGCCGAAGAGATCATCGGCCGGCGAACCCAATAAACCGTTGAGGGAATGCAGCCGCCAACGGAATCAAACGACACACCCTCGCCAATTCGGGGGTGTGTCGCCTGGCACGCTGACTTTCGCAACGGCTGCCGTCTCCCTACTGGATTAATTGCACCGCCTTGACCCCGGCGCCACTGACTGGCGTCCCGTAGAGTTTGTGCCCCGACCCGGTCATCTTGATGCTCTCCCCGATGATGCTGCCATTCCGAATGCCGGTGCTACTGCCGGTATATTCGAGCCCGCCGTTGGGCGCATAGGCAGTACCTTCACACGTCCGGCCGGAGCCGGCGAAATCAATTGCTCTAACGTTCGATGAGAGTGACATGAACAGCAGACCATCTACGTAGGGGGTCAGGTCCTGGCTGGAGGCAGTAAAGTCAATCGTGCCTTTGGCGACGACGGTGACATTGACGAAATTGGAGTTGGAGCTTGTGCATTTGAAGTCCCCCTCGACGAGCAGCAAGCCGTTACTGCCATTGAAACCCGCCCCGCTGATCTTTACATCACCGAGAACGTGGACGACGTTACCGCCCCAGTCAATACTCTGGCCTGCGCCGGAGCTCTTGATCTCGCTCACCTCATAGTTCCACGGGAGGAAGTCATTCCATTCCCAGTCCACCGGATAGGGCAGTACTTCGCCGTCGTAGTATCCCCCGTCGAACTGATGGCCCGAACCAACAATATCAATATCATTGCGGTACTGCAACGGGCCGTAGAAGTGGTTGTTGCTGCCGGTGATTTTGACCTTCGTGTTGGAGTGCGCGTCGCCGTGGATCTCCTTGCCAGACCCGGTTATCCAGATGCCTTTTGTGGTCGTGTTCGTGCTATGGGCAAAAAGCGACGGCAAGGTGCCGCCGGTCATGGTGAGCTTGGCCGTTGCTGAGCGCTCGATGTACATGTCCTGGTGCCCCAGCGCACCGGCAAAAGTGTACTCAGTATCCACAGATACTTTGACCGTTACAGCCGACTCATTGCTCTCCAGGACGCCATAGCCTGGCACCTCGTCACCATACTCGTAATATGTCACACCTTGCCACATCTCAACACTAACCTGTGGCCAGGCCACCTCGGCATTATTGGCGGCGACAACGCCGGCTAGCGCCATATCAGCCTCAGCATACTCCGGCAGTCGCAACGCCGCTGCCAGGGCCGCTGCATCTGCCACGCTTTGCGCCCTCTGTTTGGCCAATGCCATGCGCCCGACGTCCACTGTGAGCGCGGCAATGCCAAGCAGAACCACCAAAGCGAGGCACGCGGTCACCAGCACCATTCCGCGTCGCCGACTACGTTTCTGCCGTATGCTCTTCCGGGCGCGATGTCTCTGCATGCGCATTCCCCCCGTACGCGCTCTGCTCCTCTTGGCATAGAGCCGGCACACGAATGCGCCCTAACTCTCTACCTCCTCCTCCATGCTCTTTTCAGGATGATTACTGCACCAGTTGCACGTTCTTGAGTACCGTGCTCGGGTCCTCAGTGCCCACGATCCTGTAGTGGCCACCTCTCATTGTCACCTCAAGCGCAATAAGGCTGCCATTGTGAACGCTTGCGTCAGCGCCATGGAAGACAATACCTCCGTTGGGAGCAAAAATCGCCCCCTCCGTATCCGGCCCTGAGCCGTTGAAGACTATGGCCTTGCTGGCACTCCAAAGCACCATCCGCGCGGGATTGTCGCCGTATGGTGTTATGGTCTGCCACGAGCCATTAAACGTGATTTTACCCTTGGCGATGATCGTTACATTCTGCATATCGGCTTGTGAACCGTTAAATGTAACATCGCCTTCGACCATAATGATGCCGTCGCGCCCGTGGAAGTTGCTGCTCTGTATTGTCAAGTCCCCGTTCACGTGCACGTGCCCGAAATCATAGCTACTTCCCGTAATGATCCAATCGCCGACTTCATAGTCCCAGGGCAGGAAGTCATCCCAGGTGAAATCAATTGGATACTCCTCAATGACACCTACGGCCGAGCCTTGCAGTAGATTGATGTCGGAGCCACTGATGGTGAGCGAGTGGCGGTATTCTACCAGACCGGTCACTGTGATGTGCGAACCACGGATCACAATGCTGCTGTTGGAGTGGATCGCACCATCAATATAGACACCCGAACCTGTTGACACGAAGCCGTCTTCCCAGTCCACCTGCTGGTAGGCGAAAATCACCGGCAGGGCGTCATGGTTGGACATGAGCTTGGCTGTGGCGGAACGTGCGACCTGCATCGTTCCGGCTCCGGCAATCCCCGCAAAAACATAGTCCTCATCCGCACGGGTAGTCACTTGCGCCGCATACTCATTGGGCCCCAACACCGTGTAGCCCGGCACGGTATCACCCGGCCCGTAGTATCCCACATCCTCGCTGGTGTTGACGGTGAGTTGCGGCCAGCTGCCCGTGTCATTGTTTGCATTCAGAGCATCCACTAGGCTGGTATTGGCGCTCGCCGTGTTAGGAAGTTGGAGGGCAGCGGCCATCGCTGTAGCGTCGGCCACTGACTGTGCACGCTGCACTGCCAACGTGGTCCGGCCCACATCTACGGTGAGTGCCGCCATCCCCATGAGTACGACAAGGCCAAGCGCGACCATCACCAGCACCATGCCACGTCTCTCATGGCCCTTTGACCACCGCATTGTTATTCCCCCCGTCATAACTACGGCTGCGCCTCTCCTAAGCGCACGTCATCCAAATGGTTCTCGCATTGGTATTCTACACCGAGAAAACCATGCCTAGTATCAACAAAGCATCAATATACGCTCAAGTTATGCATTCCCTGCTTGTCTGCACTATCATGATACTACCACGCACCACGTGGTTCTCCTCATCTTCCATACCCCCGGGCAACGCCATGGACACGTCACAGCAACCCGCCAGGCTCAGACCTGGCCGAGTACATCCCTGATCTCCACCGCAGTCCCACCTCGCCGCACCGACTCATAGCCGGCCAGCGAAATCGCCAGACTTCTCACGCCCTCGATGTAGGGCACTGCAGTCTGCGTGCTCCCTGCAATGACGCTGTCATACAGATCGTAGAGCACGTATTCACCCCAGTTCTCACTCGCCTTGAGATCGCCCTCCTCCTCACCGCCCCAGCGCGCATCCGGACCATCAATGGTCACAAGCAATCCATCCGCCACCAATTTGAACCCCGAATCCCATGCCCCCTGCGGCACGATCGAGCAGCTAAGCGTCCCCAGTGCCCCGCTCTCGTACTGCAGGATCAGCGCCGTAACATCCGGGATATCGAATTCCTCGGAAAACTCCCGCATCTGCTCCGGCTGATAGTCTGCCGGGACATCAGTCCAGTTGCGTACGGTCGTAATCTGCCCGGCAACCGTTGCCACCTCGCCCGCGAGAAACCGCCCCAAATCAAGCATGTGGGTCGCCTGCTCCACAAGCTGGCCACCCCCCTTCGCCATGTACGGCCACCAAGCGGGTGGCGGCAGGCCCGGCATGTAGTAGTGCGCCTGCACCATCGCCACAGCGCGGCCCTCCAGCAGCTCGCGCACCCTCAACAACGCCTCGGAAAACCGGTACATGTAACCCACCTGCGTAGCGATGTCCGCGTTTTCTACCGCTGTCAGCACCCGCTTGGCGAGCTCCATATTGACGGCGACAGGCTTCTCCACGAAGAAGTGAATGCCTCGCGCCGCGGCTTCCTCCTCGATCTCCCCATGAGCGAACGGCGGGGTCGAGATGACCACGACATCCGGCTGCTCGCGGTCATAGAGCTCCCGAAAATCCGCGTAGGCATTGCCTCCGTACTGGTCTGCTGCCGACTGTGCCTTCTCCAGCGCAACGTCGGCGTAACCGACCATCGCAATGTCATCGCGCTTGGCGGTGTTGCCCAGGTGACGTTTGGCGATTCCGCCAGTCCCCACAAACCCTACCTTCAGTGCCATCTGTCGTCTCCCCTCGGTACCTAGTGATAGACATCGCCCCACACGCATTCTGCGCAGGCGCTGTCATATGCCTCGCCACACTTCGAGCCGCCCATGCGTTTCTCCTCCAGACCTCGGCACCAACATCACCATCGGTGACAGGCCGCCGGCTGGTAGGAACCCTCTGCATCCTGATGACTCTGCCCGCGTCCTTGACAAGCGCGACATGCTCGATCCTCACCCCCGGCGTAGGTGCCAAGATTCTCCCCCCAGCCATGAGAACTCCGCCGTGCAGCCGGCAAGGCTGGCGCATCGCACAAAGATGGTCACAATACAATACCTGCCACGATTGCCAGTGGCAGGTATTTACCGCATGGTAGGCTTGTTGCCGGTGCGTCTGATAGCTCAGATGCCGGCGAGCGTCCTCTCCAGGTACAGCCGCGCGACCCGAGCACGCTCGTCTATCAGTTCGATGGGCATGTCAGCCTTGGCCCAGTCGCCCTCAAAGCGCTCGACCATGAGCGGCCCGTCGAAGCCGTATTCATTGACGACGCGCAGCATCGCCGCATCATCCACATCGCCCTCCCCGGGCGGCGGGAATAGCGGATTGGCACGCGCACCGCTGTGGTCCTTGATGCAGAACGCCGTCACATACTCGGCGCAGTCCTTGATGTCCTCGGCGGGATCATAGCCCTCGTAGAAGTGCACATTGCCCCCGTCATAGCACACGCGCACCGCCTCCGAACCGATTCGCTCGACGGCATAGCGCAACCGCTCACCATAGGCTGTCACACCGGTATGCGGCTTGAGCACGATCTCAATGCCAAGCTGCTCGGCATACGGTACCACCTGCATCATCCCGTCAAACCAGCTCTCGCTGATTTTGTGCCATTCGTCATCCGCCCATTTCTCGCCCGGCCACTCCTTGTACTCCCATGGTCCCCAACTGAGCATCTGCGGCACGCCCATGATGCCGGCGAATTCAAGGCCTCTACGGTAGGTCGCGACTGCGTCCGGCCGGCTGAAATCGCCCGTAGCCGCAAAGATGACGCACGTCTTAAGCCCTGCGTCTGCCACCTTCCCGGCCACCGCCTCGGCATCCCTATCACTGGCATCGGTCGGCAGCACGTCCACTTTCTCGTGCGTCCTGCCCAGCGCCACGTACTCGTAACCGGCACCCGCTATACCCTCGAGCGCCCGCTCCAGCGCGAACTCCGAATACGGCAACGTCTCACACACTACCTTTGCATCCATCATTACCACCTGTCCGGCCACGATGTGACCACGTAATAAACTCAGTCTTACCTCGCACGGCCTGCTCGCACCCGGAGCGCGCCCTTTGCGGCTCGATCCGCGTCCCTCGGCGACTCTGCAGTGCCTGTCCACTATTCCCGCCACGCTGCTCAGGTTCCTCCAAGATACCTTCTCATTATCGGCACTATCGCCGCCGTGCATGTATGCCTGCTGCATCTGCTCTCGGTACTGCTCATCCCGGGCAATACAACAGCCCGCCGATACGTATCGGCGGGCTGACCGTTATTGCACACTCCGCGCTCCCATCTGTGAGCTCTGCAGACGTTCGCGAAGTCACCATGATCTTGATATCTGGTATCGTGTGCGCGTTGCGGCTACGCCGGTGGTGGCGGAGGTCCCGGCGGCTCGGCGCCCATATCTCCTGCGGGTCCGGCTGGCCCCGGCGGCGGTCCCATTCCTGCCGGCGGTCCGGCAGCAGAGCCACCTGAAGCTTCATCCTCCGCAACCTCAACTTCCCCGAGAAGGTCCACCCACTGCTCGAAGCCCGCAGGCAGCCGCGACCCCTCAGGGCCCTTAGCTACATTCTCCCTCATCTTCGCGTAGCTCTGTTTGGCGTCCTCATAGCGCCGCCGCACCTGCGCTGATTTCGCTTGCTCCCCACGGTTGGCCCCCGCCTGCAGCCAGAAGCTGTTATCCTCGTACGCACTTGACCTTCGCGCCGCCATTGTCTCCGAGGTACTTGCCACCGCCCCAAGTTGCTCCGGCGTCGAACCCTCCGGTTTGACAACGTCCCACGCGACAACCTCGCGTCGGCAGTCTCGGTATGTCTTTATCGTCGTTATCGGGCTGCGTTCCCAGGCCTTGTTCAGTTCACTGTACAAAAAGCGGGTCTCCTCACAGGCCCAGGGCTGACTGGGGCCCGCCATGGACTTCACAACACCCGCAAAGGGATGTGACCAGTAGGAAGTTTCATAGACTCGCACAATCTCGCGCTTCACCGCTCCCGGCGAGGTCTGTAGGGAGCCGAGTTGCTGCTCCAGAGAACGTCTCGCCGCAGCAAGTTCCTCGCTTTCCTCAGCTGGCTCGGCTTCGGCGGCTGCATCTCCCGCACCTTCGCCTGCCGGTCCTATATCGCCCATGTCTCCGGGGCCACCGGGGCCCATGGGTCCCATTCCCGGCGGTCCCATATCGGCACCAGGTGGCGGCGGCCCCTCGCCCGGCTGGGCACTTGCCTGTTGAGTCGCCGAGTACCAGCAGACGGCCATTATCACCGCCCCGATCAGCGCGCACATCAGCAGCGTACGTCCCGCTCTCCTCGACATCGCAAGTCTCAACATATCCACTTGTCTCCCTGTGCCATTCGACTTCGCGGCAAAGGACAGATGATTAGCCTGAAGCAGCAGTTTGTAGGATAGCGCTTTCCGAGCAAAAGATAAAGGCAGAATCGTTGGTGTCCGCCCAACATAACAACCCCGCCAACTGGAGACGGGTGACAATTCTCCTGGCGGAGGGGGAGGGATTCGAACCCCCGGAGCTTTCGCTCAACGGTTTTCAAGACCGCCACCTTCGACCACTCGGTCACCCCTCCGCAGACACTAATTATAGAAGCTTGCCAGGACAGTGTCAATCTTGCCGCATCCCATCGGTGACTGCTGAATTTGCGCTTACACCAATACCCCAATCGCTTGACCACTCGCTTGCGGCTTGGTATAATACAGTTCCTGTGGGGCCGTAGCTCAGCTGGGAGAGCGCTTGAATGGCATTCAAGAGGTCAGGGGTTCGATCCCCCTCGGCTCCACCACAATTGACTCGCTACGGCAACGCAGGCATAGAGTATCGCCTGCGTTTTCCCGTATTATGCTCCGCATCGCAAATTCATTCTGCTGTTCAGAAGGAAATGTCGGCTCTGCGGCGAATACTGGTATTGGCAAGCGTCGGTATGCTCTTGTCTGTAAGCGCAGTAGCCACTCACGCTGAAGGCCCGCGGCGGCCTGCAGATGTTCAAATACAGAGCGGACATGCCTCGGTGGTCATCGGCATTTATGGCGGATGTGTCAGCTCCCTCACTGTGACTTTGGGCACTGATACAAGCCATGGTGAGGCTGCACGCATATTCGAGCGCATCGAGCAACACACGCACTGGCAATTTGACACACCCATTGTCAGGAAGGACGGTTACACGTCAATCCAGGCTAACGCTCTCGGCCGCGATGTGGTTGAGTTGAGTGGCCTCGAGCCGGTCGCACCGCTCATCATGTCACTGCCACAGCAGAAGCGGCTTGTCGTTGTCTTTATCGGTGTTGACAGGACGCGTGATGGAGCGGGTCATTTTGCCAACGATTATGTCACCGCTGAATGGGTGCAGAGCGGCGGGGTACGCAGCTATCAGATTACAGTCAGCGACCGCCGCGTTGCCGACATTGCCCAACTGGTCGCTCCGAGACGCGAAACCGAAACGACCGGCGGCCGGGTTGACCATATAACACCGCTGTGGCTACTACTATTTTTGGGTTCGCTGGCAACTGCGGCCCTGGTCTATGCACTAAGCAGGTACCTTGTGCGACGGCATGCCACAGGCTGAGGAGGAAACACATTGGCACATGACTGGCGTGGATTAGTCACTTGGGGTGCCGAGCAGGAGGCCTCTGACGTCTTCTGGAAAGTCGGCGCGCCACCTTGCGTGAAACTCCAGGGCCTCGTTCAAAGGATGCCAAACCAGCCCTTGCTCACCGCAGAGGACACCGCAGGGTTGGCCAGAGAGCTCATGACGGAAGAGGAATGGCAGGGATTCCAGCAGTATCCCGAGAAAGACATCGGCCTCACCATCGAGGATACCTGCCGCTTGCGTATCAACGTCTTCAAGCAACGCGGCACCTGCACCATCGTCATGCGTATCATCCCGCTTGAAATCCTGACGGTGGAAGATCTCGATCTTCCACCCGTTCTCAATGAGATAGCCATGCAGCCACAGGGCATGATTCTCGTCACCGGGCCGACCGGATGCGGGAAATCAACGACGCTTGCCGCAATGCTGGACCTCATTAATCGCCAGCGCAAAGCCCATATCGTAACTGTCGAGGACCCCATCGAGTACGTACACCGCGACAAGAACTCCATCGTCAGCCAACGCTCGGTCGGCGAGGATACCAACGACTTCCAGGATGCCCTCAAGTACGCCATGCGCCAGGCCCCCGACGTCATCCTCATCGGCGAGATGCGCGACGTCACCACAATGTCAGTGGCGATGCAGGCCGCCGAAACCGGACACCTGGTCTTCTCCACAGTTCATACCACCAGCGCCGCCGAGACCCTCGAGCGTATCGTCAATATGTACCCGCCACACGACAAGCAGCAGATCTGCCAGCGGCTTAGCCGAACACTCGTTTCCATTCTCTCACAGGCGCTGGTCCCGCTCATGGATAGCAAGGGCCGCGTCGCCGCCATTGAGATCATGCGTGTGAATGCCACTGTCGCCAAGTTTATAGAGGAAGACAAACCCGGCGAGATGTATGAGGCCATTCAGCAGGGCGCCCACTACAAGATGCAAACCATGAATCAGGCGCTCCTCAAGCTCTACCAGGCAAAGAGAATCTCAGCCGAACACTGCATGCATTATGCCGGAAACTATACGGAGATGCGCCAGATGATCCGCCGCCACGACGGGCTGGCGGCCGACGATGCCCGCGCCAAAGAAGAGCAAAAAGCCAAGGAAGAAGCCAAGCGCAAAGCTTTGCAGCGCCAGCGCCGCGCCAACAACGGGAATGCCCGACCGGCAGGCAATAGCTAGGCTGCAGCAGGACGACCGTCGGCAGCAAGCCGGCAGTGCACCCTTGCTGCGGGACCCATGCGAGACGTGAATTGCGGTAACGCCAACAGTATCGCACTAGGAAGGTTGGTGATCACTGATGGAAGACCAACAAGACACCGAGCAGGCCGTCGAGACAGAGCCGAAAGCGGAAGACAGTATCGAAAGCCGCAGACCCGAGGAAAAGCAGTGGCGGCGAACCGTCAGCGCTCAGAAGTACCTCGCAGACAGGGCCGACGACCCCGTGGACCCCGACATCATGGATGTACTGATGGAAAACTGTGTCAAGATTGACGCCTCCGACCTCCATCTCACCTTCGACCACCCTCCCATTTACAGGCGTCACGGTCAACTCATCGAGATGACCGGCTACAAGAAGCTGACCCACGAAGACATGGAAAATGGCGTCAAGATGCTCCTCGGCGAAGACGAGCCCGAGAACCGCTATTGGGCCCGCTTTCACGCTGAAGGTGGCGCC
>CAZCJS010000067.1:0-17265 GCA_964498775.1 uncultured Armatimonadia bacterium | reverse complement strand
GGCGCAGCAGACGGAGAAGTGAATCACGTGCGGCAACGATGACATGCGGATAAGAGGGCAGGCGCTGCATTCGGGAGGAATGATCATTTGATAGTTGATTGCCACATCCATCTGTACGGGGAGCGGGAGCAGGTCCGGGAGAATATTGATGAGTTGCTCGGCTATGCCGACCGGCTCGCCATTGACAAGCTCATCATCTGTCTCGGCCCCCAGCTCTGCCGGCAGCCGGATGCCCGGCGGATCGAGCTCGATACGGAATATGTTCTCCGGGCGATGGAGCATGCACCCCGGCGGATTGCAGGCTTGGTCTATGGCAGCCCCAATCATGTCCCCAAAACCCTGGAACTGATGGAGCGGCATATCGCCAACGGCCCGATGAGAGGGGTCAAGCTGTGGGTCTGCCGGCGCTGCTGCGATCTCGCCCTCGACCCGATAGCCGAGTATGCCAAAGAATTGGGCGTCCCGATTCTGCAGCACACGTTCCTGAAGGCGGGCGGGAGTATGCCCACTGAATCCCGGCCCTCTGACCTCGTGAAGCTGGCCCAACGTCATCCCCGCACACAGTTCTTGGCCGCGCACTCCGGCGGGAACTGGCTCCACGGAATACGGACGATGGCCTGTCAGTCCAACATCGCGGTGGACCTCAGCGGCGGCGAGCCCGAGGCCGGGCAGACGGAATACGCAGTCAGATGGCTGGGTGCCGAGCGCGTCCTCTACGGCTCGGATGCCTCGGGCCGGAGCTTCGCATCACAACTCGCAAAGGTCGTCGCAGCCGACATTTCTGACAACAACCGGAGCTTGATACTGTCAAACAATGCGGTGAGGATATTCGGCCTTAAGTAAATGGCAAACAGCGATTTTTTTGCAGATAGGCCTTTTCATGGGAAGGTAATTCTGCTATAACAGGGAATAGTAAGACTATGCGGACTGCATCGGCCATCTAATTTTGCATGAATGGTCGGCAGTAAGATGTATCAGGCAACAATCTTTCACACTACACGGGAGGCACCCAAAGTGCAGCGACTAACAGTTCTACTCACAGTGACGGTCGTGGTGGTACTAATCACAGCTTCAGCGGCAACAGCGCAGACAGCGCGGTACGATGGGTTGGGTGGCGCCGGCATCGCCTTAGCCGACGATGCGGGAGCTGTCGTAATGAATCGGGCGAATCTTGCCGTGCTGGACATTGGCTATGAAAACCAGATGAAAGAGCAGCGGGACTGGGAGTTTGAGGCCGCTGGGACGTTCGAAGTTAGCGGCGATTCGGACTTCTGGGGTGTAAACATCGTCGGTAGCCCGATCGGGCGATCGTGGGGTATCGGAGCCGGATATGACGAGGTGACACCCGGTGCGGCGGATGGCGAGGTCTGGACGCTTGGGTTCGGCCTCAGCAATACGGAGGGCACCTGGGCCGTCGGCATCGGCGTCACCGACCTCAGCTACAGCGATCCAGCTGTGATCATTGACGATAGATGGGTTGACCTGGGTGTGCTGTATCGTACCAGGGAAGCCAACTGGGGCTTGACGGTCGAGGATATCGGTGACAAGCTCGGCGGCCCGTACTTCAACGCCGGCGTCGCGTGGATGTACAGCCCGCAGTGGACCCTCGTGGCAGATATCTGGGACGTCACTGACGAGATTGATACCGGATATGCCGTGGGCGCGGAATTCACGCCTCGCCTCTATTGGACATACCGTGGCGGCTTCTATCAGGGCGGCAACTTCGCCGCTGGACTCGGCTACGAGCGGGACCGCTGGGCTGTGGATGTGGCGTGGATGGAAGCGGAGGGCGCTGACGAGGTGCACTTGACCGGCTCAATCAAGTTCTAGGCACCACTCGCGCATGTCAAATGTCAAAAAGATGGCCCCTCGAGTATTAGCGGATGATGCTCGAGCGGGCCATTGTATTTTAACCTATTCGCTCGTAGGGAGTGCGAACGCGGCGAGGATACGTGGCTCATGATAATTGACTGCAATGCCCATCTCGGCTACTGGCCCTTTCGCGAACTGAACAACTCCCAGCCGGCCGAGTTCGTCAGCTTGATGGATCGCTGCGGCCTCACGCAGGCTACTGTCGCCGCCTTCCAGGGCGTGCTGTACAGTGATCTGCAACCGGCCAATGATTGGCTCATCGAGGCGATCTCCGAGCATCGCCAACGGCTTGTGCCTCATGCCGTCATCAACCCCGATTTCCCCGAGTGGGAAAGCGACCTGCAATGCGCGGTCGAGGCAGGCTGTGCAGGCGTGCGGCTCTACCCGAATTACCACTCCTACGATATCAGCGACGGGTGCGTCGGCGAGCTGATGGCGGCGGCGGATGAGTGCGGCGTTACGGCGAGCCTCTATGTGCGGATGTACGACGAGCGGCTCCACCACCCGCGCTGCATGGTGCCGCCGGTGGACCTCTCAGCACTCCCGGAGCTTGCAGAGCAGTTCCCGGATGTGGGCATCCTGGTATGCAATGCCAAGAATGCGGCGATATCAGGGATCGCCGAGGGCCTGAGGAAGTTGCCGAACCTGTATGTCGAGATATCGCATGTCGAGGGCCCCGGCGGCGTTGAGAAGCTGGCGGCGGAAATCGGCGCAGAAAGCATTATCTTCGGCACGCACGCGCCCTACCAGTACGCGGAGGCCGCCCTGCTGAAGATGCGGGAGTCGGAGCTGTCCGACCAAGATCAGACGGCCATCCTCTACGCCAATGCTCACAGATGGATGCGGCCGACCTGACCGAACGCCAATGCAGACTGCGCTACCCTACTTGTTTGTCTCCGCCTCGTGGAGTTGCTTCTCGCGGTCCTTGGTCAGGTCCGTGCCCGCAAAGGCTGGGACCTGCGTCGGCAGTAACAGGTAGTAGCGGCTTGTCAGGTCAATCGAGATGACCGCTTGCTCCACCTCAAAGGCAAGGATATGGCCGCCGCCGGTCCGGGCCAGGTTCAGGAAGTGCAAGTGATCCCCGACGACATTGACTCCCTTGGCGTACGGCGGGCAACGGAAGCCGACTACCGTGCCTGCCACCTTATTGAACTCGAATTCCGGCTGGTTGCGCGTCACCTCGACCAGCGGTGGGTAGGGCTTCTTCTGCCCGGGAACGCTCCGGGTCTTCATATAGCTGAAGACCCCATCCATGCGGATGGCGTAGAAGTAATTGTCGCTCGGGGTCAGGTCGCTAATGAGCTTGGTCAGACCCGGGAAATCAGTGCCTGCCGGAACCTGGGCGGTAATGTCAGTGTCGAAGAAGGTCATCGCCGCGAACGGTGTCTTGGCCGTCGCCGGATTGACCCGATAGGCTTTGCCGTCCGCTTTGATCTGCCATATCGCGCCATCGAAGGCGATCATCTCGCCATCGAGACCCTCGAAGGTGCCGATACCGAAGTCGCCGTATTTAGAGAGTTCGGCATAGGTCATCTCGCCGTCATAGACCCCGTCGAGCAGCGCATCAATAGTCGAGGTCTGGACGAGGACTTCGCGGTCGCATACTTGGGCGGATACGGTGACACAGAGAGCGACGAGAAGCAGCACACAGGGCATGTAGCGTTTCACAGGTAACACTCCTCTTGAGCGAACTATGGTCGGATGCACATATAGAATCACGACACACCACTCATTCACGATTGCCTTCTTGTCGTTTACCGTTGTAGGGCAAAGCCGTGGCGGCTACTCCCGCGGGCTTTGTGCTGCACTGGCGGTTGCCGTACATTGTATGCCGTTGGAGGACAGGCATCTTTGCCTGCTCCCGCGTGTACGCGGGACCGTTAATCAATACCTTCGCCGTTTGCCTTTTCCCCTCTCCGCTCCGAGAGGGGGAAGTTGGCGGGGATTTCCCCGCCAACTACGGGGTGAGGCCACCGTTTCCCTCTCCAGCATGGAGATTGTCCCTGAAGAGCGGGTGAGGCGCCGTCGCCTCTCGTCTTTCCTTCTCCCACATTATAGTGCGCCAGATAGCACATGGCCAGACCGCCGCGCTTCTTCAACCGCCTGCAGGATGCACAGATCTAGTATCAGGTTCCGGTAAAGATCGCGCATCCCTCCGACCTCGGCCGCGAACGCCTGCTTCTCGAACTACCACGTCCCGATTGCGGCGCGATGAAAGCACGATAACCTCTCCGCTCTTGATAAGCTGCCCCGAAGTGCCCGTCTTCCGGAGCACTACCGCCACCGATACCGCCCTCAATCCCAGTCTCGCCAGCGACATTCACTACCACTTTCGTGGCCACTAATTCGTCAGAAAATGGGGCTGCTCTTACGCCCGCAGATCGTCCTCGCATACGCCGCGCGGAAGAGGGAGGGCATCGCCGGCTCGCTGGAGAAGGACTCGTTGCCGCAGAGCAACCGGCGCATAGGAAACCTATGCCGCAGTTCCTCGGAAGCCGGCAGGCTCGCCAGACGCTGGCAGGACTGCCAAGTTTGGCAGTACACAATCTATCGGACCAAGCTCATAGTAGGATAAAACAGGAGGTTGGTATCCGCGATGACGCGACTATCGAGACGCACGATGAAACCGGCGGGATCTCCCCCTGGTACGCTCCTCCATACCGGGGAACGGAAGCGCGAGAAGATGAAGCTAACGGTGATAGATTATGACGACACAGGCATCACGGAGACCGAACTCGAGTCGGTCGAGGCATGCGTTCGCTTCAAGGATTCGACGAGGGTAACGTGGCTCAACGTGGAGGGGCTCCACGATGTCGAAGCTCTGGAGCGACTGGGTGAATACTTCGGGCTGCATCATCTTGTGCTGGAGGACATATTGGATACCGATCAGCGACCCAAGGTGGAAGACTATGGCGATTACATGTTCGTGCTTGCCAGAGTCTCCTGCTGTAATCAGGAAAAGGATGAGGTGGATACGGAGCAGGTAAGCTTGGTGCTCTTCCCCAAAATAGTCATCACCTTTGAGGAGGGCGGAATTGATGTTTTTGCGGCGGTGAGAGACCGCATCAGAATGGGTAAGGGCCGGATAAGGCAAAGGGGAACCGACTATCTCCTGTACGCGCTGCTGGACGCAGTCGTTGATGGGTATCTCGTGACACTGGCAGAATTGGGTGAAAGAATAGAAAGTATGGAGGAAGAGATAGTCACTGATCCCGGCCCTTACAGGCTTAATGCAATCCACACGCTGAGAACGCAGATCGCGTCCTTGCGCAGGATCGTTTGGCCTCTGCGTGAGGTGATACACTCACTCGACAGGGGAGCCCCCGCATTATTCGACGAATCTACTACCATATATGTCAGGGACCTATACGACCATACAATGCACGTAGTTGACACAATAGAGACATTCCGAGACACCCTTTCCGGCATGCTCGACGTACATCTCTCAAGCGTCAGTCAGAGAATGAACGAGGTCATGAAGGTCCTTACCATCATCGCGACCATATTCATCCCCATCACCTTCATAGCAGGCGTATATGGGATGAACTTCCAGTACATGCCCGAACTTGAGTTTCCCTGGGCCTATCCGACGGCCTTGGGGGTCATGCTAGCCGTGGCGGTCGGAATGATAGTCTATTTCAGAAAAAAGCAGTGGCTATAGACGCCAAGAGAACCGCAGTTCGCGAATACAATGATGTCAATGCCGGAGCAATCTCCGGCGCTCGGAGGTGCGTCTTACATGGCTGAATCTTCCGGCGTTCAGGAACCTATCGCTATCGGATCCCGGCTCGAGTTGTTCGTGGATGACTTTCTTATGGCCTCTATTGGGGGTGAAGCGGCTCTAAAACTCCATCGTCCCGAACGTCGCCAGATTGTCTTCGAGACTGATGCCCCCTGGGAGGGCAATGCCTCCACCTTCCAGTCGGGCTTCCGCGACGGCCCGATTTGTCGGATGTATTACCGTGGGCTGCACTACCGCAATAGCGGCCCGCCGGCCCAGGCGCGCGAAGACCATCCCTGGTATCTCTGCTATGCCGAAAGTGACGATGGCATCCACTGGCGGCGACCAGAACTCGGTCTGTTCGAGTTTGCAGGATCGCGAGCCAACAACATCATCCTCACGCCCGAGTTCCTTGAAGAGATCAAGGGATGCCCGGCACACACCGCCGTTTTCAAGGACCAGAACCCCGACTGTCCCACGGATGAACGCTACAAGATTATCGTCGTCGGGAAGAAGCCGAAAGGGCTGTATCTACTCAAGTCCGCCGACGGCATCCACTTCTCGCTGATGAGCCGGGAGCCTGCCGTAACGCAGGGGGCTTTCGACTCCCAGAACCTGGCGTTCTGGGACCCCGCACACCGGATATACCGCGAATACCATCGCGAGTTCCGTGACGAGAGGCGCGGCATCATGACCGCCTCATCACCGGATATACTCAACTTCCCCGAGCCCAAATGGCTCACCTATACCGGCTGCGAAGAAGACCAGCTCTACACCAACCAGGTGCAGCCATACTATCGCGCCCCGCACATACTGATGGGGATGCCACATCGCTATGTGGATCGTGGCTGGTCAGAGCCCGTGCTGCAGCTCCCCCAGTTGGAGGAGCGTTTGGCTCGCGCTGCTTCTCACCCGCGCTATGGCACGGCGGTCACCGACGCGGTGTTCATGACCAGCCGCGACGGTGAGACCTTCCATCGCTGGCCGGAGGCCTTCATCCGCCCGGGGCCGCGCCGGACCAACAGCTGGGTCTATGGCGACAACTTCATCTTCTGGGGAATGGTCGAGACCCGTGCCGACATAGACGACGCGCCCAACGAAATCAGTCTCTACGTAACTGAGGGTTACTGGGAAGGTATCGCCGTAAGCATCCGCCGTTATGCCCTGCGCGTGGACGGCTTCGTTTCCGTCAACGCGCCGCGCTCAGGTGGCGAGGTACTTACCCACCCGCTGCTGTTTGCCGGCGGCAATCTCGCGCTCAACTTCGAAACCTCCGCCGCAGGAAGCATCCGGGTGGAGTTGCAGGACCTTGCAGGCCGGCCGCTCGAGGGCTATCGGGCCGAAGACTGCGAACCCATCTTTGGCGACACCCTCCGCCATATCGTCCGCTGGCAGGATCGCGGAGGCGACCTGCGAGCCCTGGAAGGGCAGCCGGTACGATTGCGGTTCCTGATCCGTGACGCCGATCTGTACTCGCTGCAATTCGTCCCTTACGAGCCCGATCCCGACCGACCCGAACTGCCCACTCCTGACTGGCAGGGCACCGACCATCCCTAAACTGGAGAATGCGCTGACAGACAACGAACGATCGCGCGAGGAGTGAGTGAAGGGCACTCACCACCTCAACGTAGACCCGCCGAACCCACGAGACAAAGATGCTCAAGGAGTGATGAATATGTTGAACTGGGACGGGTGCAATCTCATTCACCTGCTGGCAATCTGCGCGCTGTTCTTCGCCACTGCTATCCCGGCGCTGGGTGCGGGGCAGGCTCTGGGCATCAAACATCCTGTGCTGGACCATGGCATTGACCCAGCCGGCACCGCAGCCTATGAGCAGGCCGTCGAGCGCGTCATGGCGATGAGCGAAGAGGAGATGCTTTCTTATGTGCCGGAAAAGCCGTGCTCGCAGGGGTGCTATTGCCCCAACTGCCATGGCGGGTCGCAAGGCATTGGCATATACGAGTGGGGCATTGATCGTCCCGAGGAGCTGAAATGCAATTTCTGCGGCATGGTGTTCCCCAATGCTAAGTACCCTGATGACCAGGTATTGAGCGGCAAGAACGCGCTCGGCGAAACGATCACCTACCGTTACCACCAGGACCGCGAGCGCGACGACCTGACGATCTTTTTCAGGGCGCATATCCTCGTGCACAAACGCGCCTGGATAATGAGCCAATGCAGCGCTCTGGCCAAAGCCTACCATGCCACAGGCAAGGAAAAGTACGCGCGGCGTGCAGTGCTCATACTCGATCGTACAGCCCAGGTGTATCCGCACTATCCGGTCATGGAGCACCCGATCACCAGTTTCCGGTTCGCCAAGTCGCAGGCACCCCCGTTCGCCTGGAATGGGGGCAGATGGGGGGACTTCCACAACGAGGTACCCAAGGCCGTTATCTGGCCCTACGATCTCGTTTATGCGAGCGAAGAGTTCGACAAGCTATCACAGGAACGCGGCTATGACGTCAGGGAGAAGCTCGAAAATGACTTCCTCAAAGTCACCTATGAGGCCGCCGCCGCCAGTAAGTACCATGTCGGCAACGTCGTCGGCTATGATGTCACTGGCGTCGCCATACTCGGCCGAGTCATCAACGAGCCCGCTTACGTCCACCGGGCCTTCGGTTGGATGAAGCAGAACGTTGATGAGGGCTTCTTCTATGACGGTATGTGGCACGAGGCTCCTTCCTACCACTATATGACTATGGGGGGGCTGCGTGCGGCATTCAATACCGTGAGGGGCTATTCCGACCCTCCGGGCTATGTTGACGAGATTGACAGTACGCGCTTTGATGACCTCGACCCTGAGAAGCAGGTGCCGTTCCTCGCCCGGTGCATAGGTGCGCCTTCAGTGCTGGATTTCCCCAACGGCTGCTCCAGCACCATACACGATACCTGGCCGCATGAGCGACGCTCCAAGCCCCGGCTCAAGACGGTATCCACCATCTGCCCCGGCTACGGACATGCCTCGTTGGGCCGTGGCGAGGCGGCCGACCAGATGCAGGCGCAACTCCACTTCTCCGGCGGCTACGGCCACGCGCATCTGGACAATCTCAACCTCACCCTTTTCGCCAAAGAACGTGAAATGCTCAGCGACATCGGTTATACCCACATCAAACTGCGTAGCTGGACGGTCACCACCGCTGGCCACAACCTGGTGGCTGTTGATCGCAAGCCGCAGAGCTACCGAGACTCCGACGGTGATCTGCTGGCATTCTTCCCCGATGCCGGCGGTGTCGCCATGGTCGAAGCGGATGGCAAGCGCGCATATGCGAACATCGCAGGCCTCGACATGTACCGGCGCATGTTAGTGACGGTACCCGTATCTGACGCCGATGCCTATGTTATCGACCTTTTCCGTGTTAGAGGCGGGACGATGCACGACTGGTTAATGCACGGAAGTGCCGATCACCAAATGACGGCGCAATGCAGCGTGACGCTCACACCGGGGCGCGAAAACATGCTGGAGGCCGGTGACCAATGGCAGGAGCCACGCACCGAGGGCTCCAGCTTCAATCCGTACGGGGTAATCCGGGAGGTGGCAGAAGCCAAGACCGAGGACAATGTCATCACAACCTTCGCCTATGCTGACGAACCTGACAAAGGCGTACGGGTGCATCTGTTAGGGGCCCCCGAGACCGCGGTTTACCTGGGGCGCAGTCCTTCGGTGCGGCAGGCGAAAAAAGACAGCAATAAGGCCTACGACTACTGGATGCCACAGTTGCTTGTCCGCCGGCAGGCCGCTGATGGTGACACCTTGCAGAGCACATTTGTGGCGGTTGAAGAGCCATACTCGGGGAGACCATTCATCAGCCGCGTCGAACCGGTGCCATTGACGCCGCCGGACCGCAACGCAGTTGCACTACGCGTCACCCACGGCAACGCAGTTGACACAATCATCAGCACCCTCGACGAGCAACCATATCCGGAACGGCGCACGGCCGAGGGCATCGCCATCAAGGGGCGGCTGGGCCTAGTGCGCCAGGTGCAGGGCCGGATCACCGGGATGTGGCTCTTTGACGGTACCGCCCTCACCGGTGATGACTGGTCGCTGAAGCCGGAAAGCCGTTCCTATGCAGGCACAATCATCGCCGCTACCCGAGAGCTCGATGGGGCAGAAGACGATGCGTTTATCACCGCCGCCGACCTGCCCGAGGGTGATAACCTTCAAGGGTTATGGATGATCGTCACACACGGGAATGGCTACAAGCACGGCTATCAGATAGACACCGTCCAAAAACGCGATGGCAAGACCGTCATCGTCCTAAGCATGGATCACGGGCTGAGAATCCAGGGGGAGCAGACCCAGGAAGTCTATTTCCCTCGACGCGAGATCCAAGGCGTCAATTCCTTCGCCATCCCACTCGCCGTCACGATGGTCAAGACCCACTAAGACACTCGCCACTTCAGCGCCGGCACCGGCAGAAAGCCCGTGCAAGTTAGTGGCTTCAGAAGCACAGGTACAGTATCGCCAACCTGCCACCCGGCGTTGCAGTGACGCCCCCATAGCGCGGCAGTGGACGATCGCCGGCAGCGCTTGCCCACCCGGCTTCACTCATCATCGGGCCAGTCCTCCGGCAGTTCCAGGGTCCATACCTCGCTGTTGAGCACGTCGGCATATCCGCCGTAAACCCAGATCTTGTCCTTGAAGACAACCGCCGAAAGCTCGTGGCGGTTGTTCCAGATCACGTCCGACTTCAGCTCCGTCCAGTTCTTGCCGTCCTTCGTGTACCAGACATCTCCGAAGTTGCCGTTGAACCTGTTCCATCCCCCGAGCACCCACAGCCGATCACGGTAAACGACGGTCTCGAACCACATCCGCGGCTTCCAGGGCGCGGCGTCAAGCACCTGGGTCCACTCTGCGCCGTCCTCCGTGCACCAGACATCGTTCATCGGCACTGTCTCCGGCGTCCAGCGTCCGCCACCCATCAGCCACATCTTGTTGTCGAAGACGATAGCCTTAGGGTTTGTGCGTCTCGCCCACGGGGCGTGTGCTATCTCCAGCCGCCAGTCCTTCCCGTCGGCCGAAGACCACACGTCGTTCTTCAGGTTTACATCGGTGTCTGCATAGAAGTTCTCCGTGCCCCCCATGACCCACATCCTGTCCTTGAACACTGTAAACGCAGGTGACACTCTTGGGCACCAGCCGGCCCCGGCACTTTCCAGTGTCCACTCGGCGCCATCAATGGACGACCAGACCTTGTTGCTGTTCTCCGCACCCGGCAGCTTGCGCCCGCCCATGAACCACATCTTGCCATCAAAGACCAGCGCCACCGACAGATCGCTGTGCTCCCATGGCGCGACCTCCACAGTGCAGGTCCACTGCTTGCCGTCCGGAGACTTCCATACATCCCGCGGATTGGGTGTCTGCGGGGTGAGCCAGCCACCGAGAATCCACATGTGATCGTCATGCACGAACTCGCCCTGCGAATCGCGGGCCTGCCAATCGGCTTGCTCATTCACCAGAACCCAATCGGGCCCTTGCTTTACCTCAGCCATAACACAACTCACTCCAATCAGAATCAATCCAGAGATTATTGGTGACCACTGTATGCCCAGTCTTACCGACATAGAACGGCCTCCTCGTCTGCCCGGCAGTTCACCACCAGGCTGGAGACGCAATCCGGCCCGCTGGGTGGCGACACCCACTCGTGCTGCGGAGTTCCGGAACGCCTCTCGCCGGAGCCATAGTTCACCCTGCGGTACCAGAATCCTCTCCCGCATTCGCGGAATCAGAAAAATAGTCTTTCACGAGGCTGCAAGACGGGCCGAACCATAGAAGATGTCGCAATATTCGCTATCTGGGAAGGTCTGAAGACGCATGGCGGATAAGTGACCTCCACAACGCCATCTATCAAGCCCGCAGCCGAGGCGCAACGCCGACAGCACTACGGCGTTCAGCACCCCGGCAGAGAGGATGTAAGCATGAAATCGGCAAAGCGCTTCCCGGTCATCGAGATGCGAGGCACTCATTTTGAAATGGGGCGGCAATACGGAGTGCAATGCCGCGACCTGATCCGCGAGCTCGCAGCCAAGTCCGACGGAATATTCGTCCACGAAGAGAGCCTCTGGGAGGAGGCGCGCCGGGCCATGGCCGAAGCTGTGCCGGCCGTGCGCGAGGCTGCACCCGAACTGCTCGAAGAGGTGGAAGGCATCGCCGCCGGTACTGACCTGAGCTTCGACGACGTCTTCCGCCTTAGCTGCTCAGCCGAGTTGGGGCAGTGGCAGGGTTGCACCGAGCAGCGTTCCGCCGTATCAATTTCTGACGAGTGCACAAGCTTGGCGGCCCGTACGGAAGCCGGCACACTCGTCGCATGGAACATGGACTGGTATGAAATGCTGCTGCCATACATTGTGCTGCTCAAAGGACAACCCGAAGGGCAGCCCCCCTTCTTGGCCTTTGCCCTTGCAGGTAGCGTCGGACGCCCCGGCATCTCCGAAGACATCGCGATTTCCGCAAACCAGTTGCCGTACCGTCCGACCGAGACGCCGCCGGAGTCTGGTCCGCAATGGGCCGGGCCGGGTGTACCGTACTGCTTTCTCTCACGCATGTTGCTGAAGCAGAAGAGTACCCCCGAGGCACTGGAACTGCTGGAGCGCACGCGCCGGATGGCCTGTCTCAACTACACTCTGGGCGATACCACGGGCGACATCTGCTGCGTGGAGACAACTCCCGAGGCGCAGGCTGTCCTCCGCTCCGATGGAGATTTCGTGACGCACGCCAATTCCTACCACACCCCCAAGTTCCAGGGCATTCCCGAGCCGGAGCGGGCGGAACGCGACCCACGTGCACACACTGCTCGCGCCTTACTCCTCGAAGCCTCTCGACCGCTGGACCGCCATGCTATAGCCGCCGTCCAGACTCATCACTTTCCCGGCGGGAGCGACGGCATCTGCATCCACCGCGAGTTCGGGGGCAGGAAGGCTATCACGTTGCTTTCTTTCATCGCCGAAGTCGGCTCTGGGCGCATGTGGGCCGCGTACGGGTCACCTTGCGAGCACGAGTTCCTTCCTTACCAGCTCTGAGCACGCGGTCTGAAGCCTGGTGCGTACGGTATGATGGTCAGTAAGATATCCCTCGAATGCCGCTACCGCACAACCACGGGGACCGTGGTGACTGCCTGACCCAGCGCGGAGACCGTTACCCTGTACGTGCCTGAAGCCATGGCCGGATCAGCATTCAGACCATGCCAGGCCCAGCCGGTGCCCTTAACAACTCTCACGCTCTCCTTCGTCTGCCCGCTCGGGAGTTGCCAGACCCACTTCAACTCCGAGTTCTCGGGCAGGTTGCGGTATCTGACCAGACAGGTGAGCGACTTCGTATTCGTAAACTGTGTCCCCGGGTTCACCGGCTCACCGTCGGGTGCGCTCTCGCAGACGATGACTTCGATATTGGGATTCGCGCTGGGCATCGTGCCGGCGTTGCTGGCCGGAGTAGCTCCACCAGCGGCACGCACCGTGATAGTCCGCTGTGCGACAACCCTGCCGTTGACCGTGACCGTAAGTTGGTACACGCCGGGGATGATCGCCGTTTCGGAGCGCAGGCCATGCATATGCCAGCCGTTCCCCCCGAGCGTCTTGTTCAGCTTTGCCTCGGTGCGTCCGTCCAGCGTCCAGAGCCACTCCACCTTCGATTCCTGCGGCAAGTCGCGGTACTTCACCAGGGCTGTGATCGACTTCGGCGCGGTGAATTGCTCCCCGATGTTCACAGGCACTCCATCGGCGACGCCCTCACAGGTGATCACCTCGATGGTGGGCGCAGATACGGGGGTACCGCCGGGCGTTCCTCTGGGGGTACCGCCGGGCGTGTTGATTGGCGTGCTGACTGCCGTGCCGTCGTCCACGTCCTCCTCCCCAAACACCTCGACAAGTTGGCCGTTTACAGCGCGATGCAGCGCAAAGGCCGTGGGGAGGGCCTCCTCGGTCCAACGATAGCCGGTGAGCAGTCCGTCCCGATCGGCGAAGTTGAGCCATGTCTTGAATGTGCCTGTATCCTCCCTTGCGGTGAATGTCCAATCGGCAGTGAATGCGCGCCCATCTGCCTCTATCCGGCCTGCAATGCGCCCAGCCGGCGCCTGCGGGTCAGCCAGAGAGGTGAATGTCCCGGAGACCGTGCCGCCACTGACCTGCAGTTCGACGCGGTAGAGCGTTGAGCTCCAGAGGCCCTCAGGTGTCTGCGCCGAGGCGGCGTCTCCAATCATGAGTAGTCCAATTAACATCGTCACGATGGTAACGAACAAGACATGCTTCATTGTGGTGCCCTCTTCTCCATCTTCGGGTCGTGTTTGTACAGAATGCAGTTGAAGCAATGTGGGTTTGTGCCCAGGGGCTTGCCGCATTGCGGGCAGATCTTCGGTGTTTCGTCCTGGGTGCCATCCGCCGGGTCGCCCACTACGATATCGACGAGCGCCGGCACGGTGCGCCGCAGCATCACGCGGTGCTCGGTCTCAGTGTGATTCGTGTACGGAGTAACCTCGAGGCGCACCTTGACTGTATACTTGCCCGGCTTGTCGAAAGTGTACGCGCGTTGCCAGTCAAGGTTTCCCACCAATGCGCCGCCAGGCTCCCAGAAGTAGCTGGAGGCCACGAAGGAGCCGCTGCCATAGAGGGTACGGATGATCTCGTTCATGCGCCGGATTCGTTCGCCTTGCCGGCCGTCGTAGCTGCTCACTTCACAGACGATGCGTTCGCCGGGCTTGGGCGTGGTGGGCGTGTAGTAGATGACCATGGGTGTATGAACGACTTCGCTCCCGAGGATCAGAAACTCGGATGTGAGGGCATCACGCTCCCAGCGCCAGGCGTCGCGAATGACGGGCCAGCAGCGGGCGAAGATGGCATCGGCGACGCTCGCATCCGCCGCTCCCGTCGCGCTGCCCGCATCGCGTGCCGAGGCGCGAAGGCAGTGCGCATAGACGATCGCTTCGAGCTTGCGTTCATGTTTGAACTTCGCGACCAGATCCGCGAGGGTGAGTTTCCGGCGTGGGTCGGGATCGACGCTGACGCGTCCCTCAACCGAGTAGATCCCGGCCATGAGGTCCCACGCCTCCTGCGAACCGGCCGCCAGGTCAAAGCCGCTGAGCTTCGCCTCCTCGATGATTGCGGTGGTAATCTCAGCCATGAGCAATGGGCCGAAGCCCTTTATCCACTTGAAGTGTTCACAGGCGGTGCCGAGCGTCTCCATCACGTTGCCTCTACCTGCGGCCTGCGCAGTCGCGTGTGTGCCGACGGCAAAAACGACGAAGTTCATCGCGTTCTCCGCGGTGACCCAGTCGGGTGTGGCCTTCACCATCTTACTGATTAGTTCGCCCACCTTGTTCTTAGCGGCCACGCCGTCGAGCATCACGCGCATGTATGCCCGGCGCACGGTTCCCGCATTCTCAAAGCCCGCCAGAATCGCCGATTCCGCTTTGCCACGCGCAAGCAGTCTGGCGACGTCATCACTGACATCGGCAAGTTTGCCCGGTGATTTTTTCAGCAGCTCCTGCATTTGCCGAAGCTGAGTGCGGAATGCGTCATCGGCAGGCAATCGGCTCAGGCTGCGGGACTTGACCAGGTCGCGCTCCATCCGTTCGAGGAACTTGGCCACCTTCTCGCCGCGGCCGGCCGCCAACTCCTCCAGCCCGTGAGTGGCCCATTGGCCCGCAGTGCTGGCGGTACCGGCGGCGGTGTACTTGGGCGCGCCCTCGCCCAGATGCGCTAACTCTGACAGCCCGGTGACGGCCTTGCCATTGTTATTGTAAAACAGCCGCCCGGCAGCCTTCTCATAGCCCTGCACGTACGTCTGCGAGCCGGAGCCATAGAGCCCCTCGGCATACTTCGCCGGGGTGTTGACCGTCACGGGCCCAGTATGGCTGAGGTTCGGAACCGTGTTAAGTTTGCGGAAGCGATCCATGGCGTCGGCGGCATCCTCGACTCCATGCATCAGTTGATTGGGGGCATAGAGATTCGTTCGGCTGAGAACGTTGCCGGCCTCACTCCCGAACTCCTGTTTGATCAGATTGGTCAACCGACTCCGGGCCTGCCGCCAGCGCTGCAGTTGCTGTTGTGGTGTTCCGCCCTTGGGCATGACAAGCCGCATATCGAAGTCGGAGGTCGCAGCGTTAAAGCCGGCTCCACTGATCCATGAGCCGACCCCCATGACGGGATCTCCGGTGGTCTCCACAAATTTCATTAGCACCTTCTGCATGCGGGCGTTGGGCGCCTGGGCCATGGCCGGTGTGCTCAACACCAAGGGCACCAGACAGAGCAGCATGGTGGGCCAGTACCTACGACAATGTCTTAGCATCGGCTTCACTCCCCGGCCGGCGAATAAGGTTCGCTGACGGTTGTACTTCTGTTAGGTAACTGCAAAAAGTCGTCGCGCTAAACTTCTCTCATATTGAGAGAACCTGGATCCCTATGCGCAACCGACCTTTCAAAAAAGGGGAAAGTGTGGAGAGTGTATCCGAAATCTGGTCATGGCTGCAAGCAAATTTGTTTCCCGCATTTAGAGCGGTTGCCAGACAAACCGCGCACGGACAAACAGCGGCAGTCGGCGGTGCTCAGGGGGGGTGCCGGTCGAAGACCCCGACGCTCCACTGCTACTGTATAGCGGTAGGCCGACACAATAAAAATGATGTCTGCTAACCTTGCGCTGAAGCACAAATTAAATGGCAAACCTCGCCGATTTGTGAGAAAAAGATTGACTGGATCGTGGCCGCGCGTGCTGATTATCGCCGCTCCGCTCTAGTCGGCTGTCTCATGTTCAGAGTTCTCTGGACGGCCTGCACAACAGGCGCTGTTGCCGATATGATGGTAGTGCCGGGAGGTATTTCTCACAGGTTTGATGAATCTGACAACCAGAGAAACTGAGGTCGTAGATGCTCGGCAAAACTGTGACCCGTTCACGGATGCATGGAGCTATCTCGGCCTCTGCATCCATCGGAGCATCTGGACAGGTAGGTGTTAGCATAGATACACGACTATACCACGCGCATACTACAAACGTTAACTCGGTGGCTTACTTTTCGATGGAGATAGGCGTATCCCCCTCTATCCCCACATATGCAGGCGGCTTAGGGGTACTGGCTGGAGATGCTCTAAGGGCTGCTGCGGACCTGGGCGCACCAATGGTCGGGGTGACTCTGTTGTACCGCGAAGGATACTTCGAACAGCACCTTACGGAAAGCGGCAAACAGATCGAGATGCCTGACTCCTGGAATCCGGCAGAGCATTTGGAGAAACTACCGCACCGTGTTGCAGTAACCATAGAGGGCCGCGAAGTGCAGATTGCTGCATGGCGCTACACAGTTGAGGGTGTTCGCGGCGACACTATTGAAGTGCTTTTCCTGGACACCGACCTCGAAGCCAATAGTCCCTGGGATAGGTCTCTCACTGATAAGCTATACGATGGCGATGAGCACTATCGTCTCTGCCAGGAGGCAGTGTTGGGCCTAGGTGGCATTGCTTTACTCAGAGAGCTGGAAATGGATGCGCCGACAGTCTATCACATGAATGAGGGCCACTCGGCTCTGCTGGCTCTGGCGCTGCTGGAGCAGCGGATAGGTAGCAGCGGCCCTGACGGAATTACCGATGACGATGTTGAGGCGGTGAGGCACCAGTGTGTCTTTACCACCCATACCCCTGTCCCGGCAGGGCACGATAAGTTTGCGCTCCCTCTTGTGCAACAAGTACTGGGT
>CAZCJS010000066.1:0-17304 GCA_964498775.1 uncultured Armatimonadia bacterium | reverse complement strand
AAGGCCTGGTACTGCCGGGTGTTCTTGCTGCGCAAGCTCGCACTGGACGCCGACGAGTTCTACGACATGATCCACAAACTGCGGACAAGCTTGCCTGCGGAGATGACTACGGCGACCCAGTTGACCCGCCGACGTGAGGAGATAATTGAGCAGGCACAGGGCGAGGCGCAGAAGATCATTGACGGGGCTCGGCAGCAGGCGCAGCTGATGGTCTCCAACGATGAGTTGACCAAGCAGGCGGAAGCGGAGGCAGCCCGCAGGATCGAACAGGCAACCGTCGAGTGTAATGCCATGCGTGCTGAGGCGGTTCAGTGGGCGCGTGGCATTGTCGAACGCCTCGAGACTTATATGGGCCGAATCTCGGCGACCATTGACAAGACTAAGAATGCGTTGAGCAGCCAGGGACCCGTTGCGGCCAGGTCGGATGCGCCGGGCCGGGCCGCGCCAAGTCGAGATGAGCCAACTCGAGATGAGCCAAGGTAGCTCTGCCACCTGCCCCGAATCAGCATAGCATAAAGGTCGTGGGGATCGGGGGCAGCGCGACCGACCAGGAAGCTCAATCATGACCGACCCGCTGTTCGGGGGTCGGTCTAGCGATGACTCCGGCCGGCCCGATCCGGACACCGCCTGGTATTTTATGCATTACTCAGATAAACAGGAGAGCGCAGACTGTGATAGTCCTAGTGGTCAATTGTGGGAGTTCATCCCTGAAGTATGAGTTATTCGATGTGGAGACTGAGAAGTCTCTCGCCTCAGGCATAGCCGACCGTGTTGGGATCAATGGCGGGAATCAAGCCATCTTCAAGCACCGCGTGCCCGGCTGCAGTGAAATCGAGCGGCAACAACCCATACCCGATCATCAGGTCGCCCTGGGTTTGGTGTTGGAAGCACTGACGGACGATGAGTGTGGTGTCATTTCCACTCTCGATCAAATTGGAGCCATCGGGCACCGCGTCGTGCATGGAGGTGAGAAGTTTTCTCAATCCGTGATAATTGACGACGACGTGATATCCGCAATTGAGCAGGTCGCGGAGCTGGCGCCACTCCACAACCCCGCGAATCTAATGGGGATCAATGCTTGCACGAAGCGATTGCCGGAGGTCACGCAAGTTGCCGTCTTTGATACGGCCTTCCACCAGACGATGGAGCGGAAGGCATTTCTTTATGGACTACCGTATGCGCTGTACGAGGAATACGGTATCCGGCGTTACGGCTTCCACGGGACTTCGCATCGGTATGTAAGCCTCGTCGCCGGCCGGCGCCTGTCCGCAATCGGTATTCCCGTTGAGCAGCACAAGATTGTGACCACCCATCTGGGGAACGGCTCGAGCATGGCGGCAGTCAAAGCGGGTAGGAGCATTGACACGACGATGGGGCTGACTCCCCTAGAGGGGCTCCTGATGGGCACTCGCTGTGGCGACCTCGACCCGGCGATCGTCCCGTATCTGGATCAGAAGCTGCATCTCAGCCCCAGCGAGGTGGATAATCTGCTGAATACCAAGTCGGGCCTCCTGGGTGTATCAGGGGTCAGTTCGGACATGCGCGACGTGAAAGCGGCGGCGGCGGCAGGGAACCAGCGGGCCCAGGCTGCCATCGAAATACTCTGTTACCGGGTGAAGAAGTACGTTGGGGCCTATGCCGCGGCACTAGGCGGATTAGATGCAGTGGTATTTACGGCGGGGATAGGTGAGAATGAGCCGCTCATTCGCGAGAAGTCAGTTGAGGGGCTCGAATACCTGGGCATTGAGATTGATCGTGACAAGAACTACGCGGCGGAAAGCGAACCCGAGGGAATTGACATCTCGAATCCGGAGGCCGCTGTGCGTGTCTATGTAATACCCACCAACGAGGAACTGATGCTGGCGCGCGATACCGCAGAGCTGGTGTATTGAGGCGGGGCAGCACTCCCGGACATCGTCGCGAGCAGGTGTGATACCGAGAGGCAGGCCCAGACAGGGGCAGTGACTTGGTTTCAGCAGAATCGGCTTCGCAGGCGACCATGTTATCAGAGCTAGGCCATTCATCCATAGTGTGGAGTTAATGTGTGACCTGCTACGTCGAGTTGTCGAGGCTCGGACGAAGCTACGCGCGGTGGAATGATTGCGGTTGGCCGTGTGAGAGTTCATGAGAGTGGGAATACTGTATAGTAAGACAACTGGGTTGCTAGGAGACCAAAGATGACCAAGTTGAGCGGGACTGGTGTACTGGTTTGTTGTCTGGTGCTAGCGCTTGCTGCGATGACCGCCGCACTCGCAGACACCCAGAAGGTAAGCATTGATGCCCCAAATGCCACTCTGGCAGACGTCTTGGCAGATATCGCCGATCAGACGGGCATTAGTATCTACCTCGGTGAATCGCCCGCGGGGAACATCGAGGGCGTCAGTGTGGAGGATGTTACCCTGGAAGAAGCCATACATGCGGCGGCCAAGGCCGGGAACTGCTCCTGGATGCGGTTGTATGTGCTGAATGTGCCGGAGGTAGCTGAAGAGTGCGACTTCAACACGCTGGTCCATGCGGCTGCCAAGAGCCGGCGCGAGCGCCTCGAACGGATGAGCCAGGAGATGCAACGTTCAGTGGCGGAGCGGGCTGCCGAGATGATGAATGCCGGCAATGACGACGGTGACAAGACACCGATAGGCGGCTGGCGTGCCGGGGCCAGTCCGGCCGGCGCAGTCGAGGGGCCGGCGGACAAGGCGGCGCGCTGGGCCATGTCCGACCCGCTGCGTTTCGTGATCAGCTTGCAGTACACTGATCCGGCGAGCCTCAAAGTTGATGGTGCGAACTTCACTGCTTGCTCCGACGCCTTTGCCGATGCCACAGGCTTTGTCATTCTCGACGGCTCCGCGCAGTTCACGGGTACTATCAGCGTTGATATGACCGAGATGCCCGTGGATGAGATTGTCGCCGCGGTCGCCCAGCAGATGGGCTGTGACTGGCGGCGTGTCTATCTGGTGGCTCATGTTCGGCAGTTGACGGATACGGAAGTCGAGGAGCGACTCGACAAGATGTTCACTTCCGGAATGGACTACTTCTGGAGCCAGCCCGAAGAGAAGCGTGCCCAGATCATTGAGCAGATCATCGAGCGCAGCGACGAGTTGCAGCCGGAGCAGCTATCCAAGGTACGCTCCTCACGCATCGCCCGCAAGATGGTCTCGAACTTCATGAGTTATGCCAACACGTTGTCCATGGAACAGCGCAGGGAGCTCGTGCCGCTACTGCAACAGGCAGCGAAGATCATGGGAAAGTGAAGAAGGCAAAATGAGAGCCAATCGAGAGATGAACAATTGCGTGAGCCGGGGCTTTACGCTTGTCGAACTCCTTACCGTAATAGCCATAATAGCTGTATTGACGGCGATACTATTCCCGGTGTTCTCAAGTACGCGGGAGAAGGGGCGGCAAGTGAAGTGCATGTCCAATCTGCGGCAGATCGGGATAGCACTCAAGGCCTATGCCACCGATGTTGGTGGGTTTCTGCCGCTGGCCAATAACAGGCCGAGCGTTGACGGCGCGCCCGGACTCCCTGACGTGCTGATGAGCTATGCGCGCAGCAGCCAGATATTCCGCTGTCCCAGCGACAGAGACAATACGTGGCAGACTGAGGGCACCAGCTACGACTACGCACTGGGGATGCTCAATATTGGGATGCCGGTGCAGCGCAGCGACCGGCCATGGAATCAGGAGAACTCAACTTGCCCGTTGATCAGCGACTTCTCGGAGAGTTGGCATGCCGGCGGGCCCAATGTCCTCTACGTTGACGGGCACGTGAAGCATGTCGTGACCCGCTGAAGAGTGGCCTCGCCGCGGTAACGACCCCCATGTCCTACGCACTATTCCCGTACCTGCATGGGGCCAAGCTTGCCGACCTGGGGGCACCGGTGGACTGTCTCTATCGGGATGGAACTCTGACATCGGATGATCTCTGCAGTAGCGGCACTTCCCTCGGTTGTCACCTCAGTTTTCCAGAGACCGACACACGTTCTCGGGCCATAGGGCAGACGGCAAAGACGATATAGCTCAGAGCAGATGACGTGGGCTGTGTGTTGGCAGCATCAAGCGGTGAAAAGGAAGAAACGCAAATATGGCTGTGCCACGGGTGTTTGTTGACGGGGGCGCGATAGCCGGCGGACATATTGAAGTCGGAGATGAGGCCTCTCATCACCTGGCGGTCGTTCTGCGACGGCAACAGGGCGACCACTTCTATGCCATTGACGGCAACAGCGGGATGGAATACCTCGTCGAGATAACGGAGGTCACTGAGCGAGGCGTGAGCGGTCGCGTGCTCCAACAGGCCGAAGCCCACGAGGCGCCGGCACGGGAGGTGACGCTCTATCAAGGCCTGCCTAAAGGCAAGCGGTTCCCACTGATAGTGCAGAAGTGCACAGAGTTGGGTGTCGGCGGGATTGTACCGATGACAACAGCCCGCTGCGTCGTCCGCATTGATGAGCAACGCGCTGCCCGCAAACTGCAGCGATGGCAGAAGATAGCGCAGGAGGCGGCGAGACAGTGTATGGGCAGCAGCCCGCCGGAGATATCGCAACTGTTGGGGTTCGGTGAGGCGCTGGCAGACTGGGAGGCTTCAGATCGTCCCGGACTTTTCTTGGACGAGGCCCTGGCAGGCGACGAGGAACACGGCCTGGCGGCGGCCTTGGCAAAGTTGAGATCTCGGCAAAAGCTGGGTATCTTCGTTGGCCCGGAGGGCGGTTTCAGTGAAGAGGAAGCGCAGATGGCAGTAGAGGCAGGCCTGATTGCAGTGAGTCTCGGTAGCAGGATCTTGCGGACTGAGACGGCCGCAGTAGTCGCGTGCGCAATCGTCATGTACGAGGGCGGAGAATTAGGTGGCAGGCGCTGACTTTGGCAACTCTACGCCCCCTGCAATACTGCGCAGGGCGGACGGCCATCACAACAAGGCGATCGCAGGCACGGGGTGAAGGGCAAAGGCGGAGGCACAAAAAACGGGAGGTAACCGGTATCTGTATCTGGGGTGGTTACCTCCCGCGTGCATCTACATCTGCTGCTCCGTCAGGTGCGTCATTTACGGCATCGCGCCGTCTACGTCGGTGACTGTGGTGTTGACGCTGCTGCCCAGAGCCGTCCAGGCGGTGATCGCCACGACGACGATGAGGGCCAGCAACAGAGCATACTCCACAGTTGTCAATCCTTCTTCATCTCTCCAGTAACTAAGCATTTTAGTGCCTCCCACCTCTCCTTTTTTGCGTCGCTGCTAAGAGCATTCTCTTGCTAAAAGCGGCTCAGTAGTTGGTCGGTCTGGGCGGGCTATCGATGGTAGAGTGCACCGCCCGCCATGTCCCCCCAAGGACCTCATTGTCAAACCGACCGTGTGACTGTTAACCGCTCCTGACGAACAGATTATAGACGCAGGCGGCTCAGATTCGGCGCAAGCGGATGTCAAGGTTAACTCAAAGTTGGGTAGCATCTAAAATCGTGATAGTATTGCAGAAAGTGAAGCGGCGGCCCATGCTGGAAGCAAACGCCAAAGGCAACGGCAAAAGGCATTGAGCAACGGCATTGACAGGAGAGGACGCCTGTCCTCCAAACGTCAATGGCACGAGATGAGTAGCATCACGATTTTAGATGCCGACTCAAAGCCGAGGCCAGCCTCCCGTCAGGCAAGGGGGAGGTCGAGGACAGTGAGGAGGCCGGGGGGGGCCTTCAGTGTCTGGGCCATGATATTGGCGGTGCAGCCGGCAGTGGCCGCGTCACCATGGATGCCGCCCTCGATGCGCATGAGCAATGGCGGTACTCCGTCTATGCGCACCTCGTCGTACTCCTCCGGCTCGCCCAGGCGCATGCGCAAGTGCAACTCGATGGAAGTGTCGGACGTCGGAGCGAGCTTGATGCGCTCCTCCGCGCCGAGCACCTGGCCTACAGACACTGAGACATACTCGGAGGAGATTGGCTGCTCGGCTATGACTGGCTCCAGAGTGTGCTCGATGTTGTCCATGGCCACTGGCCAGCCAAGTCCGCGGGCGACAAGGGCAGCCGACTCGAGGAGGCCGACATGGCCAATCTTGCCGGCGGCCTTGCGTTGCTCGAATTCGGCGACCTCGATGCCGGCACCGAGCTTCAGTTGGAGTTGCTTGCGGCGGCGCATGGTGTTGACGATGCGGGCGCAATGAACGTGGTTGACCTCAACGCACGGGCGCGTCAGGAGCACCGGTAGGAGGTCGAGTACAAAGCCGGGATTGACACCGGTACCGACAACGGTGGCCCCGGATTTGGCGGCGGCCTCATCTAGTTCGGCGAATACGTCGGGATGCTGAAGAGCGGGATAGGCGAGCTCCTCGGCCGTCGAAACGACATCGAGGCCCTGAGCAATAAGCTTGTCAAGGTCGGTGCGAATGGCGGGCAGAGAAGATGCGGTGCAAAGAACGGCAATGTCCCAAGGGCCGGCGGCGAGGGCCTCGTCGAGAGAGCCGTAGATGACTGCATCCGGGGCGACACCGGGGACGAAGTCGGAAAGCGGCTTGCCGACCATGTCGGGGTTGATGTCCACGGCTGCGGAGGGGATAGCGGTGTTGCGGGAGAGGCAGGCCTTGATGACTTCCTGGCCGATGGTGCTGACGCCGATGTGGAGACTGCGCATGATGTGACTCCCTCTTTCTAATTACAACGGTTGTACGAAATCAGCGCCGGAAGGGGCGGCGCCGTCGTGGTTGACTTGGGAAGTGAGTTGCGGTATCATTATACACGGAAAAGGGCTTGCCGGGTAGTCTAGGGGTAAGACGGCTGACTCTGGATCAGTAGATCGCAGGTTCGAATCCTGCCCCGGCAGCCACTATTGAGTGTATCAAGGCGATCCGTGTGGGTCGCCTTTTTGTGTGCCTGTGGAGTGGCCGTGGAAAAAAGATGTGTGAAATGTAGTCGGGATGGATAAAATACTATTGACAGTAGTAGGTGGTAACGATACAATGTAGTATGACGAAGCATAGTAGATGATTTTGAAACGGCGGCAGGAGGTCATGAAAATGAGCATAAGCCGGCTGAGAGTGGGGATCATCACACTAATGAGCATAGCCCTGGCAGCAAGTGGAGGATTGTGCGAGGACCGGCAGATGTGGTACCGGGGATATTTCGAAGGGCCGGTGACCGTGCGCAACAACCCGCAGCCGGGATACTACTATCAGCCTTCGCCGGATACGGCACGGCCGTTGTTCGAGGAGAGCTATGGCTACCCAATGATCTGTGCACAGTGCCGGGCGTACTACCGTCCGGGTGAAACGCAGTGCACACATTGTGGTGCGAAGCTGCCGGGGAAGCAGCAAGGCGTGGACAGCAAGACGGTGTACAGCCCGTATCAGATGCCGGGGCAATACTACTACAAGGAACAGCCGCATTATAGAGCGATAACGGCGACACGGAACCTGGGTTCGCGCTACATGCGATATCAGCAGAGGTGGGACCGAAATGTATTTGGCAGGTGACGGAGCAGCAGCGATGCGCACCAGCAGCGATGCGCACCAGCAGCGATGTGGAGCAGCAGCGATGTGGAGCAGCAGCATAGGTGGAAGCATCAATAAGGAGGTGTTGGGAATGTTGTACAGGAGCTCAGTTGGATTGTGGGTAGGAGTGCTAGCTCTGGCAGTGGCTGCAAGCAGTGTGTCGGCGCCACCGGCGCATGCGTCAGGTACGACAGCAAAAGTGCTGGCAGGCCTGGCAGTCGGAGCTCTGGTCTATAGCGCCCTGGACAGCGACAGTCACAGCAAATCGTACAGCCACGGGCATGGCAGCTACAGCCCGCCGGCGCATCAGCGGTATGACCCGCCTCGGGGCCATGAGCGGTATCGCTACTACGAGCGGCCGCGCGAAACCTACGACCGTGGGTATGACGATGGCTGGCAGGATGGGTATCAGTACGGCCACTATGATGGCCAACGCCAAGGTGAGCAGCAGGGCTACCGGTACGGATATCATGATGGCTATGGTGACGGCCGGCAGGACCAACGTCGTGCTGACCGCTATGGCCCACCGTACCGGCGACATACTAGCACTGCCGAGAAGACCTACGGTGGGTATCGGTGGTAAAATATGCGTCGAGGCCCGCATGAGATGATGTAGTGCGGAGATGAGAATCGCCTCAAGGTGAGAAGCGCCTGGGATGGAGCCGGCCAGCGCCACCCAGGCGTTTCATAACCGAGAACTGCCCGCAGCGGAAGTTGGGCTGAAACCCGACATACGCCAGCGGGCAGTTTGAGTTCGCTGGAGGCCGGATCTACGAGCCGAGTGCAGGCAGGTAGAGGTGGAAGCGGTGTCGAAGGGGCCAAAAAAGGAGATTGCTGATGACTTTCTGGGACAAGGCGAAGAAGGTAGTAGATCAGGCGGCCGATAGCGTCAACCGAGAAGCGAAATCCGCCAGCAAGCAGTACGAGATATCAAAGATAGAGGGCGAGATCGAGCGGCAATATGCAGAGATGGGCAAGCGGGCACATGATCTGTACCGGCAGCGGGAATTGCTGGATGCCGAGATCGGGGTCATCGCGAAGCGGATAGCGGGGCTTGAAGGGGAGTTGGAGGAGGCGCGCCGGGCCGTTCAGGATTTGAGACATCCGGGTCGGACAGGTGAGGCAGCGCCGGCAGCTGCAGCGGAAAAGGAAGACCAAGAGAAGCCGGAGCCGGAAAGCCCGTCGTAGCAGGGCGCACCGGCCGCGTACCTTGCGCACGGCATGCACAACCGGAGGACGCTATAGCACCCCCCATGAATAAATACCCGACGCTGAGGAGTGGATATCAGGCGGTGTCGGTGTCCGCTTCGGGCTCCGGCTGGATTTCGGTGACTTCAGCAGCGCTCTCGGCAATCTGGTCGCCGGCAGCCTTGACCTGGTCAACGAATTCCTCGGCGACCTGCTGGATCTTCTCGGCAGCAGTCTGAGCTGATGACTTGAGGTCTTCGCGCAGTTCGGCGCCGGGCTTCGGAGCCATGAGCAGGGCGAGGCCCGCTCCAATCATTGCGCCCACGGCAACCGCGCCGATGATAGTAAGCGTGTTTCCGCCATTGTTGTCAGCCATATCGTTCCTCCCCGGGAAGGCCAGCGAGCCTCCCGTGTTAATTGTTGGGGTGTGTCGCTACCGCAAGAAGAGCTTCGCGACGCGACGCTTCCCCACCTGCAATATTTCTACCCCCGTGATGGTGACGGCCTGCGTTTCATCGGCTATGGTCTCGCTGTTGAGACGGACCGCGCCCTGGCGGACCATTCTGCGGGCTTCGCTCTTTGATGAGGCAAATCCGGCAGCCAGAATGAGGTCAGTGATGAGGGCTTTGCCGGCGGCGTCCAATTGTGCCTGGGAGATGGTGATTTCGTCAATGTCGGCGGGCAACTCACCTTGGGCGAAGATGCGGTCGAACTCGGCAGCGGCGGCAGTTGCGGCGGAAGCATTGTGGTAGAAGCTGACGACCGCTTTGGCGAGGTCGCTCTTGGCATCCTTTGGGTGGAGAGTGCCGGCGGCGATGTCGGCAAGTAACTGCCGCTCCTCTTCAGGCGTTTTGTCGAGAAGCAGGCGGTAGTACTGGCCCATAGCATCGTCAGGGATGGACATGAGCTTGCCGTACATATCCTGGGGCGGGTCGGTGACACCGATGTAATTGCCGAGGGACTTGCTCATCTTCTCGTGGCCGTCAGTACCGACGAGCAGGTCCCAGGTCATGACGACCTGAGGGGGCAGATCGTAGGCGCGCATAATGTCGCGGGCCATGAGAAAATTGAAGGTTTGATCGGTGCCGCCGATCTCGACGTCAGCCTCGATAGCCACCGAGTCGTAGGCTTGGATGAGCGGGTAGAGAAGCTCGACGATGGAGATGGGGGTCTGGCTGTCAAGGCGCTTTGCGAAGTCGTCGCGCTCGATCATGCGGGCGAGCGTGTAGTGTGAGGCGAGCTCGAAGAGGCCGGCAGAGCCAATGGGTGCAAGCCATTCGCTATTGTACAGGATTTCGCATTTGTCCATGTCGAGTATGCGGTCGAGTTGATCGGCATAGGTGCGGGCGTTCTGCTCGATTTGCTCGGGGCTGAGCATGGGGCGCGTTTTCGAGCGGCCGGAGGGGTCGCCGATGCGGGCGGTGAAGTCGCCGATGATGAAGATGACATGGTGGCCGAGCTCCTGAAAGCGGCGAAGCTTGCGGATCGGTACACTGTGGCCAAGGTGGAGGTCGGGCGCGGAAGGATCGGCACCGTACTTGATGCGCAGCGGGCGGCCGAGCTTCAGCTTTTCAAGGAGGTCTTCCGCAGTTTCGACGACTATGGCATCGCCGGTGAGAAGTGTGAACTGCTCTTCGGGTGTCATGGTTATGCTCCGGTTGGTGAGAGGTCTGTGGTTGTCATTTGGTCTCGGCTTGTGCCTCGTACTGGGCCTTGAGGATTGCATAGTCCACACAGTCTGTGAAGACGCCCCACTTGCAGAAGTGATCACGCCGGCGGCCCTCATAAGTCATGCCGACTTTCTGCATGATACGCCCCGATGCGGGATTAGAGCCGAAATGACATGCGTGGATGCGGTTGAGTTGTAGCACCTCAAAGCCGTACCGGACGATCACGGCGGCGGCTTCGGTACAGTAACCGTTGCCCCAATAGGGGACGCCGACCCAATAGCCGAGTTCGGCACGCGAGGCCTGGGCGGAGATGGTGAGACCAACAGCTCCGATAAGTCGGTCATCGTTACGCCGGACGATGGCGAAATGAACGGCCTTTGCCTCGTCGAAGTTCTGCTGGTGGGTGGATATCCACTGTTCGGCAACGCCGTTTTCGTAGGGATGGGGAATATTGCCGCCAGTAGTCGCGGCGATGGCACGATCGCCGGCAAGGCGCTGGACCTCAGACGCATCCTCGAACGCGAACGGCCTGAGAATAAGGCGCTCAGTTTGCAGTGTGGGTTGCTGTGGCATGAGAGTGACCTGGATTGAGCAATGGTAACGAGAAGGTCTGTGGCGAGTTGTGTGAGGCCCACAGACCTTAGGTGGCGAACGGCAAAAGGCAACGGCATTGACTAACGGCATTGACAGGCGAGGACGCCTGTCCTCCAAGGGCATAGGACAAAGGCGAATGGCCGGTGAGAGCGTCGCAGGCGCTAGTTGACGGGGACTACAGGGCTGACGTTCACGCCGCTGGCACCGGTGGCGATGCCCTTGAGCGCAGAGATGCTAATGAGCAGAGTAATCGGCTCACCGCACGCCGGGCAGCGGAGTGTCACCACGATGTCCTGGGAAGGGAGCACGTGTACGTCTTCGACCGTAGTAGTGGTGGGTGGCTCTGTAACCGGCGAGGGAGTAGTAGTAGCAGGAACAGGCTCGATGGGAACGGGAACGGGTTGCGGAGTAGTAGTGGGTGCTGGCGTGGTGGGAGTGGGGGTGGTCGGTGCAGTCGGTGTGGGCACCGTTGGTGTGGGAGTAGTAGGTGGCGTAGTAGTCGGGGCCGGAGTTGTCGGTGCGGGAGTAATGGGTGCAGGGGGAGTAGCCGCGGGTTGAGCGAGCTGGACCCTGACGAGCAGGTTGTCAGGCGTGAAGTCCTTTGCCAGCGGGAATGCGTGAAAGCGCTTGACCTCACCGGCCGCGGTCTCGATGGCGACAGAACTGGCGTGCATGAACCAGTCGGGAACGCCCGTGATGACAGTGCCATCGCGCTTGGTGACCTTGAGCTGTTTGATAATCCAGGGATTGCCGCCGGGCTCCGTGGATTCCTCCCACGCGGCCTCAAAAATGGCAATGTCGGCGGCGGGTACACGAGTGACGCTACCATCGTCAAGTTTGACGGCAATGGCACCATTGTCGGTGAGGTTCGTCCCGACACCGTTGCCGTCCATGCTGCCAAGTTCGGCGGCCTTGATGTTGCCGGAGATGGTCTGGCCACCCTTGAGCAGAACCGTGCCCTGCATGAGTGCGGCAGGCTGGGCGGAGGCAAGCACGGCGGTGGCAAGGACGGCGACGACGGCGACGACAACAACATAGCATGTGGGCCATTTCATGTCTGATCACCCCTAGATTTGAGACTGTTCGTTAAGCGATTGAGGCAATAATCGGTCTGGAAGGTGGCAGAATGCTGCTGATCCCATCGCCCTACAACGGCAACAGCAGCCAGCGACGGCGTTGGTTAACGCATTGACAGGCAAGGATGCCTATCCTCCAGACGGCAAGGGCATACGGCAAATGGCAACGGCAGAAGCGCCCAGTTCTACAGCGGCGCTTTGAGACTCTGGCCGCGGGCCTCCAGTGTTTCTGCAAAGGCCTCGAGACGGAGCTTGTCCCGCGGTGTCAAGGCACCGGGCCGGTCACCCTCGAGGGTGAGTACCGGACAATCCAAGGCTTCGCGCAGGATACGGTCATGTATCTGGCGGAAGCAGAAGGACTGGACGTAATGAATTATACCCTCAAGTTGTCTATTGGCCGTCTGGTGCGCAATATCCTCCAAGCGAGTGAAGATATCGTAAGGATAAGTGTAGCGGAGGTACTGAGTCAATAGGTCGGCGTCGAGGCCGGGCAGCATTGTGAACTGTCGCTGGGTCTCGTTGAAGGCGACGTGGAGGCCGAGTTTATCGAGGTATTGGTAGAGGTCGGAGTAGATGGGCGGGACGCCGACAAGACCGACGCGGGCCCGATAGGTAGGCGGGCGCCTGGTGGGAAGCTCGGCGAGGAGTTCGTCAAGTGCGGCCCCGAAGCGGCCGATATCGCCCCAGAAATCGCTGCAGCTTACCTGGTAGAGATGATTTTCGTAGCCGGTGACGGTGCCCTGACGCCAGGTTATCTCGTCGAGTTGGCCGACCTTGGCCCGAAGAGGACGAAGTGTCTGCTGGACGGCGACGGCCGCTTCCCAGCTAGTGTCGAAGGCGTCGAGGAGGCGCTGCATCTGGATGTGGAGCTGATTTGGGTCGCGGTCATAGGGATAAGCGAAAGGTATGAAGCAGACATCGGTATCATGGAGCGTTTCCATCATTGCCTGCATCTGGCTGCAGTCGCCCTGGGTGACAACGATGACAGTGTTGATGTGCTGCTGGATGATGGTAGTGTAGATGCCCTTGACCCACGAGCAGGCACTGCGGGGATACCCGGCAGCCTCGGCATCGCGCACCATATCGGCGGCGGCGGGAGCGGAGACGAAGATGTTGTTGAGGTCGAGGGGCTGATGGCCGGCGGCCAGGACAATCTCGACGGGGATAGTACTGGTGAGGCCGACGCGCACGGTTACCTGGCTCCTATGAGACGATGGCATTGAGGGATTACCCGGACGGGATAAAACCAGTGGGTGGCGACATGGGTGAGGCGCCAAAGGTCATCCCAGGAAGGCGGCTGCACTTTCGCGGAGGGAGTGACTGGCTGGAGGATAAGGGGGATCGAGTCGTATAGCAGATCGCCGAGCTGCTCACCCGCCTCGATGAGATCATTTTCGGTGACTGCATCGGTAAGCACCATCTTGGCGAAGGCGAAGGCGTCGCTGTCAATGGCAAGTTTCCAGAACTCGCGCATGTCGTCGTAGGAGACGATTGTTGCGAGGGTGGAGGGAAGCTTGATATCGGCGGCGACGACGTCCACGACGTTGCTGACCGCCGCAAGCGCCTGAGGGAGATGACCGGCGGTCTCGAGGTATATAGTCATGGGTTCGTCGGCGTAGCTTTGTGCGAGACCGGCGATATATTGCGGATGTAGCAGGGGCTCTCCACCAGTCAGAGTGAGCGTGTCGAGAAAGTGGTCACGGTTGATTAGCTCATCTATAGTTGTGCGCAGCTGGGTGATGGAGACGGGATTAGGTAGTTGGGTGGTATCACCGGAGGGCAGATGAAAGGTGCAGACTTCGGGGATTTGTTTTGCGTACTCCGTGTCGCAGTAGAGGCAGTCAAGGTCACAGCCGGCAAAGCGGACGAATATCTGCGGCATGCCAACGAAGATACCCTCGCCCTGAATGGATGCAAAGATCTCGACGATGGGAGCAAGCGGGCCACTCATGTTACACCTCGGACCTTTACACGTGCGTGGGCAGCGGAGTCAATCTCAGCGATGTAGGCGGCGGTGAGACGATCGGCGAAGTCGAGATAGTCAATGCCGGAATCCTGGAGGCCGGCGGCGGCGACAGGTGCGCCGGAGGGATCAATGTTGATGCCGGTGTGAATGAGGGTGGAAACGGGGGAGATGGTGGCGATGGAGACGGTGAGCTTCTCACCGGCGCAGAAGATGTCATCGCCGTGGCGAACGAGGTCACGAAGGTTAGAAGTCTGCTGGAGGAGGTCTTTGATGATGGCGATGAGGAGGCGCTGGCGGAAGATGGCGAGGAGGAGTTCGTCGTCGAAATGCTCGATGATGAGATGGAGCATGAGGGCGGCGCGGATGGTGCTTCCGGTGCGGCGGTCCTCGTTGTCAACTAGCGCGTCAGTGGGCACGTTGCAGGGACCGGCGAAGGCGGCGATGGCGTCACCGGCGATGCCGAAGGTGTCGTAGATCCACAATGAGCGGAGTTGGTGGCCGGTGTACTCAATGTGGCTGTCTGTGACGACGCGCTGCATGGGTCAGGCCTTCTTCCGGGAGCCCTTGTAACGGAGGTACTCAAGAGCTATGAGCCCGCCGGGAATCTGGCAGAAAGAGGCGATGCGGTCTATAGCTTTATTTAGCTCGATCTCATGGAGGTCTTCGTTGTCGTCGAGGGCACGCATCTGCTGCTCGGTCTCATGGATGAGGGGGAGTGCTTTGATGAGGAAACGGGCATGGTTGAGAGGCTGCTCGCGTCCGCCGATTTTGTAGTAAAGTTCACGGATCTGGCGGCCGAGTTCCTGCCACCCTGCCAGAGCGCCTTTGTGGTGAATGGTGACTCGAGTGGCGTCCTTGGCGGTCCCCTCGCGGGCCTGCTTGCGCTGCTTGTACCGCTCCCATGCGTCGAGGGTCTCACCCTCGATGAACTCAATGGTCAGGCGGCGTCCGATAGCGGCCTCGATGGCACGGCGGACAACGCCCTGATTGCTGGGGTTGTTGATGTAGCCGGAATGTTTCATGTTGACAGGGGCAAAGCCGAGGGCGAGAGTGTCGCCCTCTATGGTGATGGGTACGGCGTTCTCGAGGGCCTCCCAGAGGCTGAGATTGATGTCGCCTTTCTTGACCTCGACGATGACTTGTGCCCAGAACTGCTTCAGGTCAGTGTCCTGCTCACTCATCTGCGTAAGCCTCCTGAGGTGGATGGGCCTGCAAGTGGCGCTGGACGGCGTAGTTGACAGCGTATGACGCCTCTAGTACGATTGAGGCGTTGAGATTATAGCACAGGGGTGATGCGGTGTAAATTGCAGTTGAGATGGCGTCGGACTGAGCAAATCGGGGATTCGGGAGAGCGTCAGGAGAGCGGAGAAAGGCGCAATGGACGATGAGTAGCTCACTGAGTGTGAAGAGGAACCCGACGAAAATTGTCTGTACGCTGGGGCCCGCAACGGCGTCTGCGGAAGTGCTTGGAAAGATGCTGGATGCCGGTATGGATGTGGCGCGGCTGAACTTCTCGCACGGGGACCATGAGAGTCATGCGCAGATGCTGAGGACACTGCGAGAGGTTGCATCAGAGGCCGGCCGGCACGTAGGGGTGTTAGCGGACCTGCAAGGCCCGAAGCTCCGGACAGGGACGCTGGTGGGCGGTAAAGCAGTGGGATTACGAACCGGGCACAAGCTGAGAATCGTGGCGGGGGAAGAAGAGGCAGGGGACGAGGAGCGTATTTGTACGAACTGTGAGTTGCTGGCCGATGCCGCAGAGCCGGGGGATGTGATATTGATTGATGATGGCCTGCTGGAACTGCGGGTCGAGAGCGTCAGCGGGCAGACAGTGGATACGACGGTGATAGTTGGCGGTCAACTGGGCCAGCACAAGGGGATCAATCTGCCGAACACGCAACTGAATGTGCCGGCGCTGACGACAAAGGACAGGGAGGACCTTGACTTCGCGCTGGGAGCCGGGGTTGATTATGTTGCGCTGTCGTTCGTGCGAGCCGCCGATGACATCGTGCAACTGCGGGAAGCGTGTGAGAGTCTCGGTTACAGTGTACCGCTGATAGCGAAGCTGGAGAAACCCGAGGCGTTGAGGCAGCTAGCTGAGATAGTGGAAGCGGCGGATGTGATTATGGTCGCACGGGGCGACCTGGGAGTGGAGCTTGCGCCGGAGGAGGTGCCTGTGTGGCAAAAGCGGATCATCCGCCTGTGCTCGGAAATGCGCGTGCCGGCTATCACGGCGACGCAGATGCTTGACTCGATGCGGGAGAATCCGAGGCCGACCCGAGCGGAGGCTTCGGATGTGGCGAACGCGATCTTCGACGGTACGGATGCGGTGATGCTGTCGGGAGAGACCTCAGTGGGTAAGTACCCGGTGGGAAGTGTGGAGATGATGCGGCGGATCTGCGTAGCGGCCGAGAACGAGCAGTTTCTTATCGGGGGGCAACTGCGTACTAAACTGGCGAGTCCGGATGCGACCGTAGGGATTGCGGATGCGGTGAGCCGAGCAGCGGCGCGTACTGCGGAGGAAGTGCAAGCGAGTGCGATTATTGCTTTCACCGAGTCCGGCTCGACGGCACAGATGGCGTCGAAGTGCCGGCCGCGAGTGCCGATCATTGCGGTGACACCACTGAATGCAACTGCGCGCCGGTGCAGCCTCTACTGGGGCGTGACACCGGTGCATACGGAGTTGGCTGCGGGGGAAGGCGATATCATCAAGATGTGTATCGCCCAAGTCAGGGACACAGGATTGGTGGAGGTGGGGGATATGGTGGTGTCCACAGCGGGCATGCCGATGGGACGGCGCGGAACGACGAACACGATGCGGATCCATCGGGTGCGAGAGGATGGGTAGCGGAAGATTCGTTTGCAGCAATTCACCAGCGCAGTCAGGATGAAGAAGAAACCGATGAAGAGATGCCTCCGCAAGTTATTGGTCGGAGTGCTGCTGGCGGCTGTTTGTAGCGCGGTACCGGCAGAGACGGCCAACGTGGCTGTAGAGTTAGCAGTAGGGGAGATGGTTGCGCCGGCCAGTTCGGCAATCGTGCGCGACGGGCGCCTGCTAATCGCGGCGCAATTCGCCGTGTCACACCTCGGATACGCACGGGAAGATGGCTACAAGGCGGTGACGCTGAAGGTATTCGGGCATGTGTTGCTGTTGCGGGATGGGGCGGCTGTCTGTTCGTATGATGGGGAAGAGCTAGAGCTTGATGTACCGGCAGTGATGGTTGACGGGGAGTTGTACTGCCCGGCGAAGGTATTACTGCAGCCGTTCGGCGCAGTTGTGAAGAAGGTCGCGGAAGGGCAGTTCAGGATAGATGCGCGGGCGCGCATATCCGGGACATCCGGCAAGGCTC
>CAZCJS010000065.1:0-17544 GCA_964498775.1 uncultured Armatimonadia bacterium | reverse complement strand
CGGCCATCATCGTTGCGGCGGTGCTCATCGCCATACCGGCTGCGGCGGAACCCGATGAGGTGTACTCCGAAAAGCCCGCGGAGGCTGCTGCGAGGTATTTGGCCGCGCGGCGCCAGCTGGAGGCGAAAACGGATCTGAGCGTGGAGACAATTCTCGCCAGGGGGCCCGCCGTTCGGGGCGCGGTTATCGAGGTCGCCGGGAGGGTAGCGGGACGCACGACGGACGGTGTCGGTGCAAGCGTGCCGCTTAACTTCATGCTACGCCCGGTAGGGGTCCGTGAGCCTATCTATATTGATGCGACTGCCGACAGCCCGCTTGTTCGCGTTGGGAATATGGTACATGTCCTCGCTCAACTGCCCTCAGACGCGCAGCCCCTGGACCACTACGTGATGCGCGAGATCGTACTCAGCGCAGACCTGCCTGAGAGCGAACGCAAGGATATTGCTGAGAAGGGCGAAGACATTGATGTTGCGCCGACTACTGATCCGGCGTCGGCCTCTCAGTTGCCGGTTATGCTGCAGGCCGATGATGTGACCACAAAGCATCTCACAGGTTCGGTCAGTGCAGGCACTGCAGGCAATGGCGGCGCACCCAATGGCGGGATACCCAATAGCGAACAGGCGCTTCCGGGACGCCCAGGCACGGAGTTCCCTGACAGTGAGCAGTGGGGTACGAATGAGGCAGTAACTACGTGGATGCAGTGGGTCATGACGCAGAACGGCGACCTGACGCAGATGCAGGCGAGACTGGTCGTCGAGAGCGTGCTCTACTACTCCTACAAGTTCACGATAGACCATCGGCTGGTATTTGCGATGATCAAGTATGAGTCGAACTTCAGCCCTTCGTGTCGGTCTCATGCCGGTGCGATGGGCCTTACGCAACTGATGCCGGGTACCGCCAGGGGCTTGGGCGTGACTGATCCGTGGGACATCCAGCAGAACATCATGGGCGGCGTGAAATACCTGTCGCAGCAGTTGTACTGCTTCGAGGGGAAGGGCAAGTCGAATTACGAGCAGACGATTCTGGGGCTGGCCTGTTACAATGCCGGGCCGAATGCGGTCAAACGGGCCGGCGGAGTGCCTAACATCACTGAGACGCGCCGCTATGTGAAGAGAGTCGCCGAACTGTTCCTGCAGTTGTGGCAGAATGGCATGCCGTAAGTGAGGTTGCGGCTGTTGCGGTTTTCCTCATTACTCTTCCACCGAGGCCGTCAGGTACGTGAGTGTGCGTGGACTTGACAAGCGCTCGGAGATGACCTATATGACTCCTCGGAGCACAAGTAACCTGCAGTCGGAGTTTCCCAGGTAATAGTTGTCAAACGGGTGTTGCTGGAAACGTGATATGTAAGCGCTGCCACGGTCAGATGAAAGAGCAACCGGGCAGGCATCACGGCAAGCGTAAGTTTGTCTGCCGGCGGTGTGGCAGTGTGCGTATGCAGCGGCAATCGTGGCCGCGCAGGGAGCGGAACGGCCAGGGGTGACATATGGCGTACAGGAGAACGGCGTTGGCGCTATTGGCGGTGATAGTGCTTGCGGCAGGTTGGCACCAGGTGTTTGTGATGACGGGGATACTGTGGTGGGACGCTCCAGGGGCAGTAATTCAGCAGGAGCCGCCGCCACCGGTGGCATTTGCGGAGTTGGATACAGCCTGGATTGATCTGGATGCATGGCAACGCACGCATCCGGTCTGGGCTGCGTTGGAGTAGGGCGGAGTTTTTCGCAGATGGCTGCGGTGCCGGCGAGAAGGGTATACCGATGGCCACGGGCCAGATCACTGTAGTGGGCGGCGGCCTCGCTGGAGCGGAGGCAGCATACCAAGCCGCCTGCCGTGGTGCGGAGGTGCGGTTGTATGAGATGAGGCCTGAAGTGGGCACGGCCATGCACGGTGGCGCACTGCTGGCCGAGCTGACGGGGAGCGGATGCTTTGGGCCCGAGCAGGTTGACCGCGCCACGGGGCTGCTAATTCACGAATTGCGCGAGTTGGGCTCCGTCGTCGTAGAAGCTGCGGACGCGACGGCCATCATCCGTGATGCGGTACTATGCGTGGACCGACGGGCATTTGCGGAGCATGTAACCGAGGCTATTGAGCAGCATCCGGGGATCGAGGTAGTTCGTGCGGAGGCGGCGCCGATGGCCACTGAGACGCCGGTGGTCGTGGCCACGGGGCCGCTGACGAGTTCACTGGCAGCGCGGGCGCTCTTCAGACTAACTGGAGAGGAGTATGGCTTTTACTATGGTGCCTGCGAGCCGCTGTTGGCGGCAGATTCGCTGGATGATAGCCGCATCTGGAGTCAGTCGCGCTTTGACGAAGGTGAGCCGATTTATCGGAATTGCGCCATGGACGAGGAGCGGTTTGAGCGTTTCGTGGGGGTTTTGGCCGAGTACGGGAACGGCTTGGGAGAAGGAGTGGCGACTGCGGAAGTATATCATGAGTACAAGCCGCTGGAGGTTGCGGTTGCAGAGGGTGAGAAGCCACTTAATGCCAGTCGTCTGAGCGCCAGCGGTTTCACCGATCCGACGACCGGCCGGCAGCCGGCAGCAGTTTGCCAACTGTGCCCGGATGACGCTGCCGGGACTACCTGGCGGGCCGTCAACATGCACACGGGCCTCCCGCCGACACAACAACACCGTCTTCTGGCCGAGGTGGGAGGTCTGGAGCGGGCCGAGTTCGTGCGGTACGGCCGGCTGCATCGGGCGGTATGCGTCAATGCACCGCTGGTGCTGGAGCCGACATACGAGTTGAAGCAGCATCGTGGCGTGTTCATCGCCGGGGCACTGACGGGCATGGTCGGGTACACTGCGGCTGCTGCATCGGGTTGGCTGGCCGGCGTGAATGCCGTGCGCCACTTGGAGGAGCGCGACGCGGTGGCGTTGCCGGTGACATCTCTGTGCGGGGCGATGGCAGAAGCATTGGTTAGGGGAAGCGGTGCGCACTCGCGACCTTTCGCGGTGAATTTCGGGATGGTCCGGTCAGATGAGACAGAGGGCGAGGGTAGCAAGGAGCAACGGCGACTTGCGAAAGCTGAGCGGGCAATTGTCTCCCTGGTGGAATTCTGCAGAGACAAGGCACTGGGCCCGGCGGGGCCGGGCATGAACGGGAACTAATGTCAGCTGCGTATATTGACGCGTTCATCGCGTACATTACAGACGCGCGGGGCGTCTCGGCGCACACTGCTGAGGCCTACGCTCACGACGCCGTGCAGTTCATGGATTTCCTGGCAAGCATCTGGGGTGAGGAGCGGAGCGGAGACTTCGCGGCTGTGGACTACCGCACCATGCGTGCCTACATTGCTCACCTGCACCAGCAGAAGTACGAGAAGCGCTCGATATCGCGGAAGGTCACGTCGCTGCGGAGTTTCTTTGGTTTCCTGATCGCGTCAAGTCTGGCGGGTGCGAATCCAGCTGCATTGGCGCAATCGCCGAAGCTGGACAAGATGCTGCCGGAGTTCCTGTACGGGCAGGAGGTGGCGGCTCTGCTGGCGGCGCCGGACCCGGATAATACACTCGGATGTCGCGACCGGGCAATGCTGGAGATCCTGTACGCGACGGGGATGCGCCGGTCGGAACTCGTCGCCTTCAAGCTCGGCGACATTGACATGGAAGAGCGACGGATACGGGTGATCGGCAAGGGCGACAAGGAGCGAGACGTGCTTTTTGGTGAGCCGGCGGCTGTGGCGCTGCACGACTATCTGGAGCGTGCCCGCCCGGCGTTGCTCCGTAAGCGTGCGGACGGCCGAGATGAAGAGAGCTGTTTTTTATCGAAAAGCGGGCGCCCCCTTGCTGCATCGTATATCTACGTCGTAGTGCGCAAGTACGTACTGGAAGCGGGTGTGAGCAGTAACATCTCGCCGCACGATCTGCGGCACACATTCGCGACACATATGCTAGAGGGCGGGGCGGACCTGCGCACGATCCAGGAATTGCTGGGGCACGCCAGCCTGCGCAGCACCGAGATATATACGCATGTCACGACAAGGCGCATGAAAGATGTTTATGCGGAGACGCATCCACTGGCCAAGGGAGGCGCAGGTGCGGATGAATAATACGGATGAGACGAGGACGCGTTCGACGACGATCATTGCGGTGCGGCGCGGAGACAAGCTGGCTATGGCCGGCGACGGGCAGGTGAGCATCGGGGATACGGTATTCAAGAATCAGGCGTCGAAGCTGCGCCGGATGTACAAGGACGGCGTGCTGGCGGGATATGCGGGTACGGCAGCCGATGCGCTGGCGCTGTTTGAGCGGCTTGAGCGCAAGCTTGAGGAATACTCGGGGAACCTGCAGCGCGCGTGCCTGGAACTTGTGAAGGAATGGCGGACGGATAAGGTGTTGCGGCAACTGGAGGCGCTGCTGATCGTGGGGGATAAGGAGAACCTGCTGCTGATATCGGGAACGGGAGACCTGCTGGTGCCGGATGACAACATGCTGGGCATCGGCTCCGGGGGGGGCTATGCACAAGCGGCCGCGCAGGCGCTGCTTGCCCACACTGATATGACGGCAGAAGAGATCGCGCGGGAGGCCGTGCAGATTGCTTCCCGAATATGCGTTTATACTAACGACCAGATAACAGTGGAGGTACTGTAGTGAGTCAGGAACTGACGCCACGAGAGACCGTAGAGCAGCTTGACCGATACATCGTGGGGCAGGATGCCGCGAAACGAGCGGTGGCGATTGCAGTGCGGAATCGCTACCGGCGACAGCGCATGTCGGATGAGCTTCGAGACGAAGTGATACCGAAGAACATTCTGATGATCGGGCCGACCGGGGTGGGTAAGACGGAGATCGCTCGGCGACTGGCCAATCTTGTGAGAGCGCCATTCTTGAAGATCGAGGCCAGCAAGTTCACGGAGACCGGTTATGTTGGCCGGGACGTGGAGTCCATCGTTCGGGACCTCGTTGACGTGGGCTACCGGATGGTGGAGCGGGAGGCCTTCGAGGCGGTCGAGGAGGAGGCCGCTGCACGTGCCGAGGCTCGGCTTCTGGACATTCTGGCGCCTCCACCTCCGCCCTCTGAGCAGTCTGCGGATGGCATGCTGAGTAGTATGTTTGGGGGGGCGGGCTACGACGGTTTAGAGAACCCCGCTCAGGATGCCACGCGCCAGGAGATGGAGCGGAAGCAGTACGAACAGGCAGCGCGAGTGCGAGAGTTCACCGCGCGTCGTCTCGCGGCCGGCGAACTCGAGGACAAAGAAATCGAGTTCGACATTGAGCAGTCACAGACGCAGAGTCTGCAGATATTCTCAGCCGCGGGGCTGGAAGAGATGGGCATTGACATGCAGGAGATGCTCGGGAATATGTTTCCGCGGCAGACGGCGACGAAGCGGACGACGGTGGCCGAGGCGCGGCCGATACTCGCCGAGCAGGAAGCCCAGATGCTTGTGGACACTCATGCCATCGCGCGCGACGCCATCGAGCGCGTGGAGCAGGGGGGAATCGTTTTCCTCGACGAGTTAGACAAGATTGCGGGGCGCGAGAGCGGACACGGCCCCGACGTATCTCGGGAGGGCGTACAGCGAGATATCCTGCCGATAGTCGAGGGCTCGACGGTCATCACCAAGTATGGGCCGGTGTCAACGGATCATGTGCTGTTTATCGCGGCAGGTGCGTTCCATGTCAACAAGCCTTCGGATCTGATCCCGGAACTGCAGGGTCGGTTCCCGATCCGCGTCGAGCTCGACAGCCTGACGCAAGAGGACTTCGAACGGATCCTCCGCGAGCCGGAGAACTCGCTGGTGCGGCAGTACACCGAACTGTTGGCGACCGAAGGCGTGGAGGTTGAGTTCAGCGATGACGCCATCGTCGAGATAGCGACATTAGCACAGAGAGTCAACGAGCAGACGGAGAATATCGGCGCACGGCGTCTGTACACGCTCGTCGAAAGGCTGCTCGAGGAGGTGTCTTTTGTGGCCCCGGAGATAAGCGGCCAGCATATCAATGTCAATGCCGATTACGTGCGGGCTGAACTGGAGGGGGTAGTGGAAGATACCGACCTGAGCAGGTATATGCTGTAGCTGTAGCCGCAAGTGGCAGACAAGATGCTATCTAGTGACGCATTGCAGGACTCGCTCCGTGGGTCCTGCAAATTGCGTTTGTGGGTTGGTGAGTTCGAGTGCCTGGTCGCCACTGCCCGGCCACCAGCCGAGCCGATTCAGTTCATGCGGATAGGGTATCTCGGCGAAGTTGGCGGGCTTGGCGTCGAAATGCACGGTGCCAGTGGCCTTAGATACCTGCTCATGCGAGCAGTTGGTGAACTGGTTGTCCCAGGTCCAGACGTCGTCGCAGGCGCCCGCTATGTAGATGCCGTTGGTACAATTGACGAAGGTATTACGATAGATCCAGCCCGGATTTCCTCCGAAATAGGTTCCATACCAGAGCATGGCGTTGTCAATTTTCACCCAGTTGTCATGCACGTACATCCACGAACAGCCGGGATGGACATCAATCTGTTGGGCGACCATCTGTTCCCATCCGGTCTCCGGAACGGCCGAGGTGTCCTGCACGAAGCGGTTGAAGCGACAGGTGTAGGAGGCCATGGAATTGCCGCCACCGGCGACCCCGTGGCGGTGGTTCTCGAAGCTGTTGTCCTCGATGTAGCACTCCTTGGTGCCGTAGGGGACTGCGCCATAGCCGTAGCCGGAACGAAAGTTCTCATGGAAGAAACAATGATCAATGCAGATTTCGCGGCCCTCCCACATCACCAGCGCGCAGAATCCGAAGAGCGTGAGTTCACAGTGATCAACGCGTGTTTTGGTACAGCCGTCGAGCTCGATGCCGTGGCTGAGTACGGAAGGCCTGCCGATGTCCTCGGGGCGCTTGACCCAGCGCTTGTCATTGTAGCCGCGGAAATGGGTCATGGGCAGGCTGCGGAAGTTGAGCCGCGTGATGCGGAGGTTGCTGCACTTCGATGCCTTAAACAGGCCCTTGGGTTTGCACCAGGTGCCCTGAATGATGGTGTCGCGGCCATCGCCGTAGATGATGATATTGTCGCCTGTGATGGTGACCTGATTGTTGATGATGTATTCGCCGGCAGGGATATAGACGACCCCGCCGTCTGCGCCCAGTGCGTCGAGAGCAGCCTGGATGGCCTTGTCGTCAGTGCCTGCAGCAATGACGTCAGGTTTGGGGAGCTGCTCGCCGGTGCAGTGGAACTCCAGACTCAGGACATCCAGCTGCTCGCCCTCGGCATAGATGCGGACGGCTCGGAGCATCGCGAGGGGGCGGTCGAGCTTGGTGATGTCTATGCTGATGTTGGCAAGCTGATCGGCGGGGATATCCACGGTTTCGCCGCGATGCTCGCGATTAAGGAAATCAAGGAGCGCCAGTTGCGCACGACACCTGCCGGTCGCCTGCACTTGTGCGGTGACCTTGAGGTAGTCACGGGGGGTACGCTCGAGGTCACTGGATGCGAGCACGTTGAAGCCCTGCATTCCGTGTGGGCTGAGCTTCACCGGCGCGAATTGCGCATGTTTGAGCACCACTACGTCCGCCATGTCGTCCTCGGCCTGAGATGCACCCAAGCAACAAAATAGTGCCGCGACAACGGCCAGGACAATATATATGTCGAGATGATTCATCGGGCTAGGTCTCAAAGCCTCCCTCCGTGGAGCTTGTTGGCTACTTGGGGGTTTCTGGTAACTGGAGCACGGCGTCGTCGGCCGGTCCGGCGAATTGCGCCTGAGCTTTGACGATCTCTGCGGGTTCTTCGCCGGCTCCAGGCCACCAGCCGAGGCGGTTGAGTTCATGGGGATATGGGATCTCGGCGAAGTTAGCGGGTTTGGTATCGAAGTTGATGGTGCCGGTGGCCTTGGATAATTGCTCATTCGGACAGTCGGTGAACTCATTGTCCCAAGTCCAGACGTCGTCGCAGGCACCGACTACGTAGATACCGATGTTGCAGTTGATGAACACGTTGCGATAAACCCAGCCCTGGTTACCACGCAGGCAGGCTCCGGAGGACATCATCGCGTTTTTCATCTCGACATAGTTGTCATGGGCGTAGAGCCATGCGCAGCCAGAATGTACGTCTATCTCGTGCGAGGTAACCTGCTTCCAGCCCTCGTCAGGTACCGCCTTGATGTCCTTGACGAAGCGGTTGAAGCGGCAGATGTAGGAGGCCATGGTGTCTCTGCCGCCCGCCACTCCGTGGCGATGATTCTCGAAGTTGGTGTCCTCGATATAGCACTCTTTGGTGGCGCAGGGCACGACGCCATAGCCGTATCCGTAGCGGAAGTTCTTCTGGAAGAAGCAATGATCCACGCACACCTGGCCGGGGCCGCGGACGATTACTCCGGCATGTCCGCACAGCTCTGCAGTGCAATGGTCAAAACGGATGCGGTCGCTGCTGATGATATCTACGGCCCGGGTCATGACGTTGTCCTTGCGGCCAGCGTCCTCGGGCCGGGCCGCATGTTGGGCTTCGTTGTAGCCACGGAAGTCAGTCTCTGGCCAGCCACGGAAGAGCAGGCGCGTGATGCGGACGTTGTTCCTGTCCGACACGACCAGCATCGGCTTTGCTGCATACCACGTGGCCTTCAGGATCGTGTCGCTCCCGTCGCCATAGATAGTGACGTTGTCACAGGGTACGGTCATCTGCTCGTTGATGGTGTATGTGCCGGCAGGGATATAGACGACGCCGCCGTCTTCGCCGAGTGCGTCCAGAGCAGCCTGGATGGCCTTGTCGTCCGAGCCCTGGGCGACGGCGTCAGGCTTGGGTAGCTTCTCGATGGCGCAATGGAACTCCACTTCCAGCACCTCCAACTGCTTGCCCTGGGCATAGACGCGGACGGCTCGGAGCATCGCGAGGGGGCGCTCGAGTTTGGAGATGTCCATGCTGATTTCGGCAATCTGACCGGCGGCAATATCCATGGTCTCGCCACGGTGTTCGCGGTTGAGGAAATCGAGGAGTGCCAACTGCGCGCGGCAGTTGTCAATCGCCTGCACCTTCGCCACTACCTTGAGGTAGTTACGCGGGGTACGCTCGAGGTCGTCAGATGCGAGGACGTTGAAGCCCTGCATTCCGTGGGGGGTAAGCTTCACCGGAGCGAATTCGGCAGGCTTGAGGACGACGACCTCGGCTGTGTTCGTCTCGACCGCCTCAACCCGACAGCCGACAGAGCCGCACATGAGTGCACCGACAAAGACGAGAACTAGACATGCGTGGAAACGTATCATCAGAACACCTCTCTCTTCCTGGAATTGTCCTTCATCAGTCCATGTTGACCAGTTGCAGAACAAGTGCATCAGCCGGTCCAGCGAATTGCGTCGCGGGCTTGGCCAGGGTCAGAACGGATTCCCCGCCTCCCGGCCACCAGCCCATCCGGTTGAGCTGATGCGGATAGGGAATCTCGGTGAAGTCGGGCGGCTTCTCACCGAAATGTATCCGGCCTTCGGCAGTGGAGACGTGGTTGACAGTCACCGACTGGAACTCGTTGTCCCAGGTCCAGACATCATCTGAATCGCGGGTGCAGGTGATCCCAATCGTGCATGCCTTGATGAGGTTGCGGTAGAGCCATCCGGAGTTGCCGCGCATCTCTGCGCCCGTCCACATGAGTCCGGTGGTTATGGCGATGTAGTTGTCATGGACGCAGAGCCACCCGCAGCCGGGATGGGCATTCACCTGGTAGCTGGAGAGGTACGTTATGGACTTGGCGTCAGTGTACCACTCAGGGACGACGAAGGGATCCTTGACGAGGCGGTTGTAGCGCTCATAGGACTTATGGCAGCCATTGTAGGTGGTGATTCCGTGGCGATGATTCTCGATGTTGTTGTCTTCGATGTAGGTCTCATCACAGCCTCGTGCGCCGATGCCGTAGCCGGATGCGTAGGGGAAGTAGCCGTGGGCGAAGCAGTGATCTACGAGGCTATTGGTGCAATCGGTGAACATGATGCCGACATTGCCAAACAGCTCGACTTCGCAATGATCCACGCGGACGTTCTCGCAGCCGATGATGTGAAGGCCACGTTTCTTCGCGGAGGCGGGAGGTTTCTCATCCAGCGGCTTCGTGCCGGCTGGATGGCTGCGACACTCATCCTCGGACAGACTGCGCAGATGCAGCCGCGAGAAACGCAGGTTCTGTTTATTATCAGCTACAATGAGGTCGGCCGCGCCGGTCCATGTGCCCTGCAGGATCGTGTCAGGCCCGTCGCCATAGATGCTGATATTGCTCGTCGGTATATTGACCTGCTCGGTGAGGAGATAGGTGCCTGCGGGGATATAGACGATGCCGCCGTCTGCTCCCAGCGCGTCCAACGCGGCCTGAATAGAGCTGCTGTTCTGCGGACCCTCGATGGTCACATGCGGGCCGGGGAGCCTCTCGGCGGCACAGTAGAAGCGGAGGTCGGAGACTTGGACGGCGGCGCCCTTGCAGGAGAGCTTGACGGCACGGAGCAAGGAGACGGGGCGGCCGATTGCGTCCATGTCGAGGGAAATTGTGTTCTCTTTGTCTGCTGTGAGTTCCACGGTTTGCGATGTGTATTCCCGGTTGAGGACATCCACGAGTGTGAGCGCCACTTCCGAGTTGCCGGCGCTCTTGACCGTAGCCGCTACTGCAAGGTAGTCGCGTGGAGTTCTTTCCAGGTCCCCGGGTCCAAGCAGTTCAACGACCTCGCCCTGCTGAGCTCCCACGGTGACTGGCTCAAAGCCAATCGGGGAGAATACGGCGACCAGAAATGCAATTGCGGCAGTTGTCAATGTCACTAGTGTTACCCCCTCGTGCGAAGTAGTTTGTCTATTTCGCGTCAGGAACTAGCTGGAGGACCTGGACATCCTTGGGCCCGGCGAATTGGGTCTCGGCCTTCACTATCGTGGCTGAGGCCTCTTCTGCGCCCGGCCACCCGCCGGGGTGGTTGAGTTGATGCGGATAGGGGAACTCATTGAAGTTGTCGGGCTTCTGGTCGAAGTGGATTTCGCCGGTGGCTCGCGATATGTCAGGCGCGCATTCTGTCAGAGAGATGTTGTCCCAAGTCCAAACATCATCGGAGTTGCCAACGCAATAGATGCCGGGAGAGCAGTTCTCCCAGACGTTGCGATAGAGCCAGCCGGGATTGCCGCGCATCATGGCGGCGCCACCCATGACCGCATCATACATCGCGACGTAATTGTCGTGGGCATAGATCCATCCGCACTTGGCATGAGCGTCTATCTCATGGGCGCGCAGCTGGTTGATGCCCTTGGCGCTCTGGTTCCATGAGGGGAACTCGGCGGCGTATTTGACGAGGCGGTTGAAGCGGGCGATGTAGGAGGCGCCGCCTGCGTTGCCGGCGATGCCGTGGCGGTGGTTCTCGAAGTTGTTGTCCTCGATGTAGAGTTCGGTGGTGCCGGGGGTGGCGACTCCGTAGCCATATCCGTAGCGGAAGTTCTCATGGAGGAAGCAGTGGTCCACCAGGTTGGCCTTGCCGCCATAGAAGCAGATGCCGCAATGGCCGAAGAGCTCGATTTCACAGTGGTCTATGCGGACATTCTCACAGCCAGCGAGACGGAACCCACGGCTGGTGACTGAGTACTTCTCGGCGTCCTCGGGCGTCTCGGCGTGTGCCTTCTCACTGTAGCCTCGGAAGGCGGTGATGGGGAGGCTGGCAAAATGTAGGCGGCTGAGGCGGAGGTTCTTGCGATTCTCCGCGTAGAAGAGCTCCTGCGACTGAGGCCAGGTGCCCTGAATGATGGTGTCGTGGCCGTCGCCGTAGATGGTGATGTTGTCGCGGGGGATGGTGACCGTCTCGTTGATGATGTACTTGCCGGCGGGAATATAGACCACGCCGCCGTGTTCGGGAAGGGAGTCGAGAGCAGCCTGAATGGAGGTGTCGTCGAGCGGGCCTTTGACGACAACGTCAGGCTCCGGTAGCTTCTCGACGGCGCAGTATAGCTTGATGGAGAGTACCTCAAATGCTGAACCCTCGACACGAAGCGCGATGGCTGAGGGCATTGCAATGCCGTATCCAGGCACGGTATCAGTGGCCACGCGGTTCATGTCCAAACGGATTTCGGCGTCCCGGCCCTTGACTGCCTGGAGGGGCGGCGTTGTGATCTGGCGTCTGAGCATGTCCGCCACTACGAGGCGGATGGTGGTGCGTCCCGTGCTGCGGACCGTGACCGCGGCCCTGACGTAATCTCGCGGGGTGCGTTCGAGGTCCTTGGAGGAGAGCAGAGCGAAGAACTTGCTGGCGCTGGGGTCGAGCTTGCAGGGCACGAAATCCACCGGCTCATACGCGACCAGCACTGAGCCCGGGGGAGGCGATTCACCGGTCCCAAACGCCACACTGCAGACAACAAACACAACCAGGAGAGCGATGAGATGGGGGATATGGCGTCGTGACATTGTGACCATCTCCTCTGGGTAAAAGCGTCAATGGAGTTTTTCGTCAAGGATAGCTTTGAGTTTGGTCATGTCGGCCTCGAGGTGGGGGAGGTATTCGGGCCTGTGGAGAGCGGCCGCGGGATGAAACAGCGGGACCCAGATGATGCCGTCTTTGCGGACGGGTATCCCGTGCGACCTGCTTATCGAGCCGCCCGGTTCGAGGAGAGCCTGGAGCGGTACGCGCCCCAGCAGACAGATGGCTCGTGGCTGAATCGTCGCTATCTGGGCATCTAGGTACTCGGCGCAAGCCGCTCTTTCCTCGGGACCTGGATCACGGTTCTTCGGGGGGCGACATTTCAGGATATTGGCGATGAAGACGTGAGTGCGGCTCAGGCCTGCACGCTCGAGCAGGTTATCAAGCAGCTTGCCGGCCTGTCCCACGAACGGCCTGCCCTGTTGGTCCTCGTAGTAGCCGGGAGCCTCGCCGATGAACATGATGTCGGCGTCGCAATCACCCTCGCCGGGCACCGCGTGACGGCGGCTCTGGTGCAGCGGACAGCGCCTGCAGACGCGCACCTCCGCCGCTATCTGCTCGAGCATCGCTTCTTTAGCAGCTCTGTCCATGTTGCTCTACCGCCTACGGAATGGGCGTTTGCCTACGCAAGCCCCAGGCTCTGACACGCCGCCCGAATCGTCTCTGTGTCGGCGTCTGATGCCGGCACGACCGGCAGCCTCGTCCCGCCGACGGGGAAGCCACATATCTCCAGGGCTCTCTTGACGCACGGGGGATTGCCTGAGGCGAGGAAACATGCGTCAAACATTGGTAACAGGCTATGGTGCAATCGAGCCGCGCTGGCGGTGTCTGCGGCATTGAAGGCGGCGATCATGTCGGCGATGAGTGTGCCGGCGACATGGCTTGCCACGCTGATGATGCCGACACCTCCAACGGCGAGGATCGGCAGCGTCATGCCGTCGTCACCCGAGTACACCTCAAAGCCTTGGGGGGCGCCGGCGACAATCTCCCCGATCTGCCCGATGTCGCCGCTGGCCTCCTTTACAGCTACGATGTTGTCCACCTCGCCGGCCAGTCGGAGCACCGTTGAGGCCTCGATATTCTTGCCGGTTCGGCCGGGTACGTTATAGACGATGACCGGCAGGTCGGTAGCCGCCGCGCAGGCCTTGAAGTGCTGGTAGAGGCCCTCCTGCGAAGGCTTGCTGTAATATGGGCCGACGAACATGACGCCATCTATGGGGAGTTGGCAGGCCTTGTGCGTCAATTCGATGGTCGCAGCAGTGTTGTTACTGCCCGTGCCTGCCACGATTGGCGCATCACCTACCGCGGCCTTGGTGACCTCATAGAGCTTGAGCTTTTCAGCGCTGGTGAGTGTCGGCGACTCGCCAGTCGTGCCCGTCACAACAAGACCGTCGGAGCCGTTATCCACCAGATAATTCGCTAGCTCAGCCGCGCGGTCGTAATCAACTTCCAGATTCTCATCGAACGGTGTTACCATCGCAGTCAAAAGGCCTCCAAAGCGCGCCATCTTGCTCGCCTCCCACACCATGGATAATTGTCTCGTCAGTAGAACATTCGCCGCCGGCTATCAGAGTCCTTCGTGGAGCAGGCGTAAGACGATATAACATCACGTAACCACAAAGGCCCGCATTCATCGACAATGCGGGCCTGTAGATAACTTGGGAGTTGGCAGCAGGCTCAGCCGATAATGCCCCGCTTGATCATCTCCTCGGCGATCTGTACGACGTTGGTTGCGGCACCCTTGCGGAGGTTGTCGGCGACGCACCAGAGGTTGATAGTGTTGGGGCGGGTTACATCATCGCGGATGCGGCCGACGAGGGTGGCGTCCTTGTACCGTTCAGTGAGGACATCGGCCTGTGTAGGATAAATGCGCTCATCCACATACCGATGTCCCGCCCAGGGCTCCTGGTCGGAGTCCACCCGGCCGCGGAGGGTGCCGTAGTTGGGGTCGGTGCTCGGGCCGTCAATGAGTACCACGCCGGGCGACTGAGCGGGATCCGAGAGTATGCGAGTTGCCTGCTCGGCATTCATCCGGCCCTCGAACTCGACATTGATGGCTTCGGCGTGGCCGATCTCCACCGGCACACGGACCGCCGTAGCCGTGATGGCGATGTCCGGGTCCCCGAAGATCTTCCGGGTCTCATAGACCATTTTCATCTCTTCCTTGGTGTAGAGGTTATCAAGGAATGCGTCTATGTGCGGAATGCAGTCAAGGGCGAGCGGTCGGCAGAATACACAGGGGTCCCATTTCTCCACACAGCCACAGGCAAGCTGCTTGATCTGGGCGTCGAGTTCCTCCTGGCCGCGCGCACCCCATCCGGAGGCGGCTTGGTAAGTCGAGACCACGACGCGGTTCATTCGCGCCGCGCGGTGGAGCGGAGCCAGAGCCACACACATCTGGATCGTCGAGCAGTTGGGGCTGCAGATGAACTTGGTGTCCTCATTGACTAAATCCATGTTGACCTCGGGCACGACGAGGGGGATGTCGGGGTGGAGGCGGAAGTCGCCCCCGTTGTCAATTACATAAGCGCCGGCATCATTGGCGACCTTGCCCCACTGCACGGAAGCGCCTTTAGCGCCCTCGCGGCCGGCGAAAAAGACTACGTCAAGGCCCTCAAAGAGCTCCTCGGCAATTTCCTTGACAAGGACTTCGTGTCCGCCCAGGATTTCGCGTCGCTCGCGTGTTGCCATGACCCGGAGTGGCTCGGCGAGGTCAAAATTGCGCTCCTGCACGCACGAGTAGATCCTGTCACCGACGGGTCCGACCCCTACTAATCCGGCCCTGATTCCGGCCATCAAGCTTCACCTCTACTAATCGTTATTGGTTGAATTGGATGCGTTGGTGAGAGGGCGACATAGGCCAGGTTAATGGCTTGACACTCACTCCCAGCGCACATCGGACACGGCTCACTAATCTCCTAGGAGCTTGTCGAGACCGTAGGTGAGGCCGCTGAGGCCGCGGACGGCGCGAGCGGCCAGGAGCACTCCGGGGATGAAACATTCTCGGCTGGTGGTCTCGTGGGAAATCGTCAGGGTTTCGCCAGGGCCGCCAAGGACTACCTCCTGGTTGGCGACATATCCGGGCATGCGGACGGCGTGTATCGGGACATTGCCCAAAACGCCGCCCCGGCTGCCCGCGACATTGTGGCGCTCGGTGGGAATCACTGACAACGGTTTGTTCGCGCGGGCAGCGGCCATCATCTCGGCCGTCTTGACTGCTGTCCCTGATGGAGCGTCCTTTTTGTTCTCATGGTGGCGCTCGATGATCTCGGCATACTCGAACGATGAGACGGCCTCGGCGGCGAACTTCATCATCAGATTGGCCCCGATGCTAAAGTTGGGGGCAATGAGACATGGCACTCCCTTACTCTCCGCCATACGGGCGACGGTCTTGATGTCAATGTCGCTGAAGCCGGTGGTACCAACCACACAGGCGGTCCTCGCATTCAGGGCTGCCTCGATGTTGTTCATCACTACTGCGGGACTGGTGAAGTCAATCATGACGTCGGGCTCGGATTGCACCAGAGCCGAGGCGAGATGTCCGCTTACCTCGATGTTCTTGTGCTCTTCGGAGAGGTCGGGAAGGCTTTCTCCCAACTGGTGGCCGATTCCGGCGGGGTCAACTGCGGCCACCAGTTCCATGTCGTCAGCAGCGTCCACCCCCCGGCAGACGTATCCGCCCATACTCCCGCACGCTCCGCTCACTAGTACTCTGAGCACGCTCATTAATTAGTGTCACCTCATCCTCACGCCGGCGGGTCGGTCCAGCGCCTCACAGCGCAGGCCTCTGCTTGTGCCAGTCCGTTGATTGCTCATAGGCGTATGCCACCTGCAACAACTTGTCTTCCGTGAACGGCGCACCCATCAGTTGCATGCCGACCGGCAAGCCATCAGCGAATCCGCAGGGGACATTCATCGCCGCTATACCCGCCAGATTGACCGGAATCGTGCAGATGTCGGCGAGCTTCATGGCCAGCGGGTCATCCGCCTTCTCACCGATCTTGAACGCCACTGTCGGCGAGGTGGGGGAGACGAGGAAGTCACAGTTCTGGAAGGCTTTATCGAAATCACTCTTAATCAAGGTCCGGACCTTCAGAGCTTTGAGGTAGTAGGCATCATAGTAACCCGCGGAAAGCACATAGGTGCCCTTGATGATGCGGAGGCTTACCTCGGGTCCGAAGCCTTCGGCCCGGGACTTGGCGAAGAGGTCGTAGATGTCTTCAGTGGGCTGCTCGGTGCGATGCCCGTAGCGAACGCCGTCAAAGCGGGCGAGGTTGGAGCTGCACTCCGCTGGCGCGATGATATAGTAACACGGGAGGCTGTACTCGGCATGGGGGAGCGAGATGTCTTCGAACTCTACGCCCAGCGAGGATAGTTGCTCGATGGCGACCTCGACGGTCTCGCGCACGCCCGGCTCAATCCCCTCTCCGTAGAGAAGCTCATGGGCGATGCCGCCCTTGAGGCCGTTGATATCACGCCCAAGGATGCCGGTGTAGTCGGGGACTGGAACTTCGGCGGAGGTGGCATCTTTCTCATCATGCCCGGCGATGACGGCCATCATCATGGCAGTGTCGCGGACGTCCTTGCATATCGGCCCGACCTGGTCGAGTGAGGAAGCGTAGGCAATGATGCCGTAGCGGGACACCCGGCCATATGTTGGCTTCATACCGACGAGACTGCACAGGAAGGCCGGCTGGCGAATCGAGCCGCCAGTGTCGGTGCCTGTAGCGAGGAAGACCTCGCCGCCGGAGACTGCTGCCGCCGAGCCGCCGCTCGAACCACCCGGGACACATTCGAGGTCCCACGGGTTCGCCGTGACCTGAAATGCCGAGTTCTCGGTGGATGAACCCATTGCGAATTCGTCCATATTCGTCTTGCCGATCATCACCATACCGGCATCGGTGCAGCGGTTCACAACCGTTGCATCGTAGGGAGCTACGAAGTTCTCAAGCATCTTCGAGCCACAAGTAGTTCTGACGCCGTCAGTGCAGAAGAGATCCTTATGGGCTATGGGGATCCCTGCCGTAACCGGTAGTGGTCTGCCGGCCGCGCGCGCTTCATCAATGGCTTCAGCTTGCTGGCGGGCGATCTGGGGTGTAAGTGTCAGAAACGCCTTGATGCTGTCCTCGACGGCGTCTATCCGGGCGTAGCAGGCATCCACGGCGTCCACGGCCGATACCTCACCCGTCTGCAAGTACCCGGCAAGTTCCCATGCCGT
>CAZCJS010000064.1:0-17567 GCA_964498775.1 uncultured Armatimonadia bacterium | reverse complement strand
TCTTGTCATATAGCTTGTTGACGAAATCCGGGTTGATGAGATAGTCCATCAGGAACTGCTGCATCCCGCGCAGCATCCAGCACAGTTTATATGGCTGCGTGAGTCCTGAGCTGACAAACAGCCCACAATGCTTGTACTCCGCCACCTTCTCCGCGAGGTCCGGGTCCTCCACGAGGTCGTCAACGGTCGGGAATGGATAATCATCGGGGTCATCGAGGTCCTGCAGGGGGCCGGCCACCCATTCCACGTATTTCTCGTCACGGCCGACACGCTGGATGACCCCCCACTGGTTCTCGAAAGTGCGGTCATCGTGCCAGTAGAACTCAACGCCGCCACCGGGCCAGTCGCCGGGCTTGGCACTCTTCGACTTCTTCTCCCATTCCGGGAAGTGCAGTGGGATGCCTACGCCGATCACACCATCAGTGCCGAGAATCCTGTGCACATCGGCCAGCGTCTCCACGCCGTAGTGGGCAATCATGGCCCGGTCCACCTCGGCGCGCGCTGCATAGACGGCGGGAATCCGATCGGGCCGCTGGTGGCTCATCGTCAGCAGATAGCGTTGCCGGGGCGTCATCACAGATAGTTCCTCAATTGCTCAGCGCAGAAATGTCTCACACAGGCACTTCCGGACTAGCGGCTTGCCACTTGCGTCTTCGCGTTTTTCGGCAGGCTGACGGTGACGTCGTCAGATGCCGTAACCTTGTACGTAGTCGGGCCGACGCGCGTGACACTCACCGGATGCGGCCAGACTATTTCATCGCCGACGCCATAGTCATACACGTCGAACCAGGTGCCTATCGGGAATTCGGTCTCGAGTTTCTCCTTGGTCACATCCGGATGCGCCTCAATGTCAATAACTGGACCGCCCGCGACACCCTGGATGCGGTATTCGGTGTCCTTGGCCGCGTTGAGTACTCTCGCGCCGTGATAGTAGCGATATCCCCGAAGGTGGAATGGGGTAGAGGTCGTCACGCGCCCGTCTTGGGTGCCTGCGACCTGCCCGATGCCGGTACGCGAGTCCAAGTCGAGATGCAACTGCACGCCGTCGTCGGTGCTTTTCGCCGCCAGCACCTTATACACCAGCCGGCGATATTCATTCGTGATAAAGACATAGTTGTTGATCAGGGCCTCAGGATTAGGCGGCGCGGGGGAGACGGTGATCGTTTCCGTATCGCGATCCACGGCCTTGATCTCGGCTCGGTATTCCGCGTTATCCATCGTGATCCCGTACCCGTCCTTGGTCAGTGTCGTACCGCCGACGAGCACCATGCGTGTGGGCACGCCATTTTCTTCGGAGTACAGCCCGAAGCGCCCGGCGAACTTGAAGCCGCCCTCACCGGCCCGCTCTACCGTTCCATCGGCGGACGCAAAGATCGTGTCGGTCCGCCCGTTAGTCAATTCGACGACGCAACCATAGGCCTTGAAGCCGGCCTCATCCTCTCCGGACACCTCCAGCGGCCTGATTGACTTGATGAAGCGCTCGTGCCGGTACAGCTCCATGACATTGAGTATCTGTGTCTGCGTCGGCGCTTCCCCCTGCTTGTTCAGCAGCACGAATTTCATCTCATACGGGTCGCCGCCTGCCGGACACGTGGCATCAGTGACGATGACCTCCGTGCCCTCCGCCTGCGGGACGGTCATGCGAAAGTGCAGGCCGTCCGCATTCTTCAGCTCCCAGTCCGCCGACCAAACCCCCTCCGGCTTCGCCCGCTCCACGTTATATAGATGCCGGAAACCGGACATTGACTGGCCCTTCGCTTTCACCCATTCCTCATCCCCATAGGGCACATCCGGTCCGGCGAGTGTGCCACCAGCCTGCTTGGTCAATTCCAGCCCTTCAGTATGGAATTCGCCCTCCTGACAATGGAACGTCCACCAGTGGTCCTCTCCGCCTGATATGCGGTACAGGTCTAGGGAGTAGAACTCGTCTTCAGAGACATCAACAATCGCCAGCATCCTCCGCTGCCAGTTGTCCTCATTGAGCACGTATCCCTCGCCGGCGCCGAGCTTGTCGCTGAACCCCTGCGCGAACGCCTCGGCGATGTGCACCGGCCCTGCGTCGGCAAAGAGCTGACAGGTGGCGGTCATATTGACAAATGGTATCTGCCGAGCCTGGATCTGCGTAAGCCACGTCCTGTACCAGTAGTTCCAGTTGCGCGGATAGCCCATGTGCCCCAGTATCTCACTCTCGTACGCGTCCAGACCCATGTGCAGCATGTCGTCATGGGTATGACCGCGAGCGCGACCGTACATCATCCACAACGAGCGCTTGTTGACACCTTCGCCGCTGCGCAACATTGCCAGACCGTACCCGTCCTGCACACAGCTTCTGTCATTCCAATCGTCCGGCCACGCTGCTGCCGCCTGCTCAATCTCCTCACGCGTATAGGGGAACTCGAGAGACGGCCGCCAGCTTGGTGACTGCACCAGTGCCCAGGCGAACTTGGGGTCCTTGAAGATCCTGTAGGCATGCTCGAACGCCGCCACGCCACCGTTCTGCCATGACCGCTTGCCAAGCTTGCTGTACTGCGGCCAGCTTCCGCCGTCGCCCACCCGTGGGTAGGTTCGCTCAATGTTCACCGTATTCATCGAGAAGTCAAAGACGCTATGGTAGCGGCGACTCTTGCTTAGATTCGGGTATTTCTCGTCGAGATATAGCTCCGGACGCAGCTCTCGGAGGTGCTCCACACCCTCTACGATCGGCCCGATGGCTGTCACGTGCATCCCGTTGTATCCTCCGGTGGACTCATACGGAGCCCCATCCCGGAAGAATGTATTCGTGACGAAGTACCGCATCATGCCTTTCGGATCATAGTACAGCCAGTCCATGAACTCGTCGCCCCGGTTGTAGTTGAGCACCTCGGCCATTCGCACCAGGCCCATCTGCGGGTACGGCTGATTCGAGCTTGTCGTGCCATCCATCGCTCCCTGCATCCACACCGCGAAGAGGTTCTCCTCGAGGAAGCGCCGCACGTCCTCATGGGTATTGATGTTGGTGAAGCCCTTCGATTGCAGGTACGGGATTATCTCCTCGTCCTGATCAATCGCCGGCCAGATCTTGTCATACGCCTCGGCATGGCTCATCTGATATGGCGGCTGGTCAATGCAGTAGACGCCATAGCCCCCGCCGCCGACGAAGGGCCCGTCGGCAAAAGTCCCCTGGCCGAGTTTCTCAACCTGCCGCTGGCTGTTGCGATGCCGGTGATGTGTCATCGTCGCCAGATACGAGTACTCCACTGCCAGCCGACTGAGCGCCACCAGGGCCTTGTGTACGTACTGAATATCACCGGTCCTCAGATAACCGTCGGCGCAAGTCGGAGCGGGTGCCATCATCTTGTGGCAGTACGCCTGGCAGGTCTCGGCGATGAAGCCGTAGTGCTTACCATCCGGGGCGATATAACCCCCGCCGATACCGTCATCAGGAAACTCGCCGCTGGTGAAGTCATCATTGGCGAAATCGTTGGAAGGGTAGATTTCATTGCCGACGGGGCACTTGATCTTCCAAGCATATGGCACCGACGGTACGTAGCTGTAGCTCCGTATGGCCTTGTCATTTTCGTCCAGCCACGGATAAAATGCCCGCCCACGGTAGATCTCCGTCCCATGTATCGGGCATCCGTATTTAAGATTGACCCAGTGATAGCGCGGAATCGTGGTATCCGGCTGAATCGCCCAGATCTCGTCATCGCTGAATTTGAGCCAGTAGTCGCTGGCCGTACCACCTTTCGCGCTCTCCTTCATCTTATCGGTGGTTGTAGTCTGGCCTTCCTTTAGCTCCGGCAGCATCTCGCCCAGCGGCCAGCGCCGAGGAAGCTGCACGTTCTTGAGCGTACGAAAGTCCCGCAAGTCCTCAAATGACCAAATCTCGACGGAAACAGTTACATCGCCGCCGGGGTGTGCGAACACGATGTCCGATTGCTTCGCCGGAGTGGCAGTCCGGAAATAATACTTGCGCAACTCCTTGGTCGTGGGCAGGGGCATGCGGTCCAGCAGCTTGACCGTATCAGGTACGGTTATCTTGATTTCTGGCGTATTGGGCGGTACCCTCAGCGCCACCAGAAAGAGCCGGTTGACACCCAGAATATCAGGCTTGTACGCCACCACATCATCGTCCTGACTGAAAGCGGGTCTGCACAGCCACGGCAGTAGAAGCAACAGAGCCACAAGCAGAATCTCGCACCTGGTCATCGCTATCACCTCAGTCTCAATCATACTCATAGACGCTACCTTCGACGAACTGCCTCGTTCACCTGCACGGAGGTCATATAGTCGTAGCCAGATGACCGTGGAATCATGCGACCGCCAACACGACGAGACGCCTACCCGCCCGGCCCAACTCTGTTTGCGCCCTGTCGGTGGCAATGCTGACGCACTTAACTATTGACTCGCGCGTCTCTCCACTATAGTGTATGGCAAGCCCCCGACGGTCTCAGGGCTCGTTGCATCAGCCTCATACTGCGCAGGTGCTGCACGGAGCATCGCATGCTTTTCAACTCCTACGAGTTCGCCATCTTTTTCCCCGTTGTCTTCCTGACGTATCTGTGCTTGCGCCGCCGCTGGCAGAACCGCTGGCTGCTCCTGGCCAGCTACGTCTTTTACGGCGCATGGGACTGGCGTTTCCTCGGGCTGATATGGCTCTCCACGATAGTTGATTTCTGGGCCGGGCGCCGGATTCAAGCGGCCGATGATAGCCGCGCACGCAGATTCCCCCTTATCATCTCCATGGTGGCCAACCTCGGCCTGCTGGCCACATTCAAGTACTTCAACTTCTTCATTGAATCTTTCTGTTATCTCTTCGGTATCGCCGAGTGCCCTGTTACACTCAACGTCCTCCTGCCGGTGGGCATATCGTTCTACACCTTCCAGACGATGAGTTATACCATTGACATATACCGGCGCAAACTCGAGCCCTGCAGGGATTTTGTGACCTTCGCACTTTTCGTAGCGTTTTTTCCGCAGCTTGTGGCAGGCCCCATCGAGCGAGCGGTCAACCTCCTGCCGCAGATAGGCAGTGATCGGAAGATCACCTGGAGCAAGGTCGGCAACGGATTATACATGATGTACTGGGGCCTGTTCAAAAAGATTGTGATAGCCGACAGTCTCGGCGCTATGGCCGACCACTGGTTTGCCATGTCTTCGCTGACCAGTTCTCAGACCTATCTCGCAATGCTGTGTTTCGCCTTACAAATATACTGCGACTTCAGCGGCTATTCAGACATCGCCCGCGGATGTGCTCGTTGCATGGGCTTCGAACTGATGCTCAATTTCAATATTCCCTACATCGCCACTAATCCGCAGGAATTTTGGCGGCGCTGGCATATCAGCCTGTCCACATGGCTGCGCGATTATCTTTATATCAGCCTTGGGGGCAACCGTCGCGGGAATCGTACTACCTATCGCAATCTGGCCCTGACAATGCTGCTGGGCGGCCTGTGGCACGGGGCAGCGTGGACGTTCATAGCATGGGGCGCATACCACGCCATCCTTCTCATGGTGCACCGTCTTATGATTCCCTCCCTCAAGCAGATCGTACCCGCAGCTGGCTGGCGCAGACGGCTTAGCGTTGTCGCCGGCGTAGTCTTCTTCTTCCACCTCACGCTAATTGGATGGCTCTTGTTCCGCGCCGAGACCATCACCCAGGCCTGGCAGATGCTTCTCAGCCTCTTCGTGACGTTGCCCGAACCGAGTGTGCTAACCGCAGGCATGGCGAAAGTTGGTCTCTACTTGGCTCCCCTCGTCATTGTGCAGATATGCCAACTCCGTAGTGATGACCCCGAAGTTGTCAGATCCTGGCATCCGCTTGCGCGCGCGGTGTGGTACGCGCTGCTCTTGTGGGGTATTCTTGTATTCGGATCATTCGGCAAACAGGCTTTCATATACTTCCAATTCTGAGGTGTGCAGATAGATGACGCGGCAGAGAATGAAGTGCTGGGTACTCCAGCCGTGGCTGTGGGCGTTGGCAGTCGTCCTGCTCGTCGATCATGTTGGCGCGGGCTGGTTTTGTAGTACCATGCAGCCGTACCTAGATCCCGCCAAGCAGGAAACCATGTTCGCCCACGCACAAGTTCACAAGGCGCGGACGTGCGACCGGCTCACCGTACTTCTCATCGGCAGCAGCGTCATTCGCACCAATATTGACGCCGAACTTCTCCCGCAACTGCTTGGCGCCGACGTGGAATGTACCTGCGTCGCCATCAACGGCGCTGACGCGGCGTCGCTGCTGTGCTTCGAGCACTGGCTCCTGGACACGCGGCCCGCTGTCTGTGTAGTCCAGACATTCACGGCGTATTTCCAGGAGGAGCTTAGATGGGGCGCAATTAACCGAGTGACCAGTCCGAGTTTCCTTGAGTTGTTGACCCACGATCCGAGCGAATACGGTCTTCCGTTCCTCAGAGAGAGTCACCACGTCGCCGATGCGCTGCTTGGAATCGTGTTCCCATCGTACCGGCTGCGTGACGATCTGCGTACAAACACCTTCGACAACCTTGTCAGCCTCATATTCCAACGCACCTTCGTGCCTCCTGCCCCTGAGCCTCGGGACCCGGACAAAGTTAATATCAAGGTCGCAAGACGCTTGGCAATACGCAGGGAGCAGTTGGCCGGTCCGCCAAGCGTCTACACCGACCTGCAGTGGTTCGCATGTGGCCGCGTGCTGGATTTGCTCAAGCAGCGAAGCAACCAGGTGCTCGCTTATGACCCGCCGCTGCACCCGGTCTGGGATGAGTTTGAGAGGGACTTCGGGGAGAAGAACTTGGCGCGTCTGGAGCCCATGCTAGCTGAGAAGCGGATTGCCTTGCTCGCTCCGCGCGAAACCCTCGGCCTCGACGAAAACGACTTCATGGACTCTGTGCATCTCAGTCCCACAGGCACCGATAAGCAAACACGCCAGTTAGCTGAGAAGATAAGGCCGATGCTGCAGAATATGGCAACTAGCGGAACAGGGAGGGTACAGCCGTAAACAGAGGCGACCAAGAAGCTCCAGTTAGTCACCGTCTGGTCTATGCGAGCGCTTCGTCAAATACGACCGCCCTCCACTCCGATCTCGCCGAGCTGGACGAACTGTGACAATGTGTGTCATGCCTACTTGGCCAAGCTATGTTCTCTGACGATGCGCACCAACTACAAGCTGACTGGCGGCATTGCGGAGACACCGCAGGCAATCCTGCGAGACCGGCTGCGAAGCCCTGACTGCACCGCTGCGTGCTCCGGTTTACCCTTCGTACTCGTCAGAGACCGCGTACGCCTGCGCTATGGTCTTGCTCGGGTCGAACATCTCCTCGATGGGACCGAGGTGCCGCTCCAGTTCAGAGGGAGGCTCGTAGGTATCTAGGTCCTCGCCATCTGCAAAGCCCTTGAGCAACTCAACCATGTACAGGAACGTCCGCAACGGAATGTCCGGTGGCACCCCGTGGTCCACGTGGGGTATGTACCCGCCGTGTTCGCGCGCCGCCTGGTACCGCTTCACGACCTCGACACGAGCCTGCGCCTTGGAGAAGCGCAGCTCCCGCTTGTCAATGCCGCCCTCGAGGAAAATGCCGGGGTACTCGCGCAGAAACACTTCCGGATCATTGCCTGCCGCAATCTCGATTGGCTGTATCCCGTCTATGCTGCTCGGAAACATTACCGGGATAATCTGCCCGTTGTAGCCATCCGAATCCATCTCCACAACCGCGAGACCCTTGCTCTTGAAGAACTTATATAGCCGCTGATACCGTGGCAGCATAAACTCCCGCATGTGCGCCGGAGAGATCATGGACTGGCCTTTGAACGCCATATCCTCATTGAGGATGACGTGATCCACCCGGATGTGTGACAGCGGCTCCTCCAAAAGCTCCATGAGGAACCATGTCCAGTATTCCATCATGTCGTGAACCAGTTCCGGCTGGTCGTAGAACATCATGGATAGCCCCTCGAAGCCGCACAAGTCCCGCAGCGTCCAGTAAAGACAGGGCACCACAATCCGCACGGGGTTTTCGCCCGCGTTACACTCCTCTACGACATCCGGCCACAGACGGTCCTCCCCGACATGCCGGTACCGATTAGGGTTGAGATCCGTCAGTGGCGCACCATCTCCGCCCGGGCCAGTACGCTCCGGTGAATGTGGGTCGAACCGCCACTTCATTTCCTCCCAATCCGCACGGCTCTTGACCGCGTGCTCGATGTAGCTGCGCGTCACAAATCCGTCCGTCGGCTGGTTGATCGCATCGAGGCGTTTGACGCCCCAGTGGTCCCGCCAGACGCGGTAATTACCTCGCTCCTCGAGGACCTTCTCCTCAACTGGCGGCACCGGACCGCAGTACAGCTTGCCGATACCGGTAGCATACTCAGCGCCGGTGAACTTAGTCCAGTTCACTTGCTGCTTTTCACTGAGACCCTGCTTCCGCCAGGCGGCGAATGTCGAGGCCCGAGGCCCGCCAAAAACATAAGGCATCCGGTCCACCGGTTCACGACGTGCAACCGCAAGAAAACGTTCTCTAGGGTTCATCTACACACATCCAATCACTGTTGCTGGAGTCGAATCGGTAATGCCCGGCAGTCGTTCCCTGAATCTGGGGCATCGCCGTACAATTCCTCATTATCTCGCCTGGTCCATCTGCTCCTCAGTAGCGTAGGCTCCCGAATTGCGGATTCAGTCCCTGGAACCAAGCCACAGCGCGTGCAGCAGTAGCAACTCGTCACACTCGGGCACCGGATAGTCGCGCACCGTAATCGAGTCCGCCGTAGTCGCTTCCACTTCAAAGCCGGTGCGTGGAGGCGAATTGCCTTCCTGCAACGCTGGCGGCCCATCGCAAAGCACGTACCAGGCCGTCTCGGCCGACTCCGCGAGCAGTGGGTCGGCCAGTCGGAAAGTCCGGTCGGATACCGATGCCACCTGTAGATTGGTGATCGCTCGGGGCAACTTGACGACGGTCTCGCCATACTGCAGATGCGTGCCGGCCAGTAGATACGCCTGAGTGACCCGGCCGGCATCATCAACCGAGACGAAGGCAAACTCACCTGCTACCGTGACCGGACCATACTGGCGTTGCTGCTGATCCCTGGCGGAGATGATATAGTCGGTGCGGTCGGCGAAGCGTACTTCGACGGCCATCGCGCCGCTTTCGTAGTCGCTTTCCAGAAGCCGAGCCGACATGACCGGCGAATCATCGGCGACATATGGCACTATGACTGCGGCGTACTGGGTAGCCAATGTTTCCACGTCTTGCTCGGCGCTGTTTTCGGCCAGTATCTGCTGTATCGGCGGATTGTCAAAGTCGCCGGCCTTTCTCGCGTTTCTCCAGCCCGGGGCGTCGGTCATGACAATGCGGTCCACTGTATCGCTGCTGTTGAGCAGCATCAGGTCCAGGTTGACTTCTTCATGCTTCCAGGTGAAGCTGTAAGGCTGTTCCGGCGTGACCGCCAGGGGCTTTTCCAGCCACATAGTCCAGGCGTCGGAAAGCTCGGCCCGTTGCGGTGTCGGCTGGGCCGGACTGAACTCTGCCAGCGTACCGTTGCAGTGGAAGCTGTACTGGTGGATCTTGCCCCCGCGGACCCGGAACAGGTCCACTGCATAGGGAGCGCCTGCGGGCGTCTTGCACAGCGCGCAGGTGCGCCGGTATTCTTCACACTGCGGATAGGCGTTAAAGCTGGATGCCTGGATCACTTCCACAGCGGAGGCGACGCCGAACAACTCCAGGTTCGAACCCCTCGGAGTGCCGGACTGGTTTCGCTCATCAACCACTACCAAGTTATGCGATAGTGTTGACGAAGTCCAGCGTTGTCCTGAGCGCCCATCAGGGGTCAATTCACCGCTGCCGGAGAAGTAGCCTCGGTCGGACACCAATTCATGACCGAATGCATAGAACATCAGGCCAAGGAGATCGCTGTGACGATGGCCGGTTTGCAGCGTCCATCTATGCTCATCAGCGGTGAGGTACAGGGCGGTACCGGTATCAGCATTCCCGCCGCGCAACACTCCCACATGCCATCCCGGGAACCATTCGGTACGGAGCGGCAGTTGCACCTGCCCTTCAGACTGCAGGTTCACAAACCGGTACCACAGGGAGTACTCGCTGCCCCAGTCCGCCAGGCTGGTATTTCGAAGAGTCTCGAGGAGGCTGGCATATGGACCTCCTAGCCGCGCCGCCAGCATCTCCGCGTATAGAGGACTGATGGCGGTATCATAGGGGGTGTCACCGATGGGTGGCAGTCGGTTGCCTGGCGCTAGCATCCGTGTCATCGCCTGTAATGCGTAGTGGTGGTGGCCTTCTCCAAACAGGTTAAGATTGTCCAGGCGTGCGCCGTCTTGCGGTTGGTAGCCCGGTGGGTCGCTGTAGCCGTGAAGTATGTTGGGCAGGCCGCTGATGTTGGTGTAGTTATAGGACGCATAGCCCGGCGTCTCTGTATAGAATCCGTCGAAGTGGTAGCGGGTGGCCAGCATCTCATTAAAGCCGTCCAGACCCCTGCGCACTCGCTCCGGCTGTTCCAGCAGCGCACCAACTCCGGCGCTGAGTGCGCGGGTAGTCACGCCCTTGTTGCTGAGATCAGGCCAGTGCTGCCACTCGTCACAGGCGGCTACAATCAAATCCTCGACTATACGCCGTTGCATGTCTTCATCTACCAAGCGGGTGCCGTCAGGATACCGAGCGTCGCGAATCAGGTCATACGCGACCACCATCGGCATCAATTCCTCGACCGGGTCGCGTGCGTGCACGTTCAGGCGTCCGGCGCCCCAGAAGCCGTTGAACAGCCTCGCATAATCGCCAGCATCATCACTGTGCTGATTCAGGCCATAAGCGTGCAGTATGGCGTCGGGTGGGAACCGGCCGCCTCTCGGTGTGTCGGGATCGCCCATGTTTGCAGCGACTTCCGCAGTCGGCAGATCGGCGATGCTGCCATCGTAGTTGCGCCAGAGGTAGTTTGGGTACACCTGCGCAAATCGGTCCAGAATCCAGGCGGCACGCTCGGCATAGGCGATGTCGCCGGTCACCGCGTACAGCTTGGCAAGCGGCAGGGTCTGCCTCGTCGCCCACTGCACCCGGCGAACCCTTATCAGGCCGCTGAAGCTGGTCGCCTGCGGGCGGTTACCGAGCCACCAGAAAGCGTGCTCAGCTCGCTGCTCGGCAGTGGCGTCGGGGCCCAGTGCGCGCTCTTCAGGCGTCTGGTAATAGGTGAAGGTCTGACCCATCCGTCGAGCTTCCAATACCCCGGTCTCGGGATGCTCGTCGTTGGGATACACCGTCCCGCACTGGCTACAGGTAAGTTGATCCGGCTCAGTCACGCTCCAACTCAGCTTCCCGCCTGTTCGACGCACAGGGCACACGCATACCGGGCAGTATTGTCCGGACAGATTGCCGGGCGTCAGCTCCGGGATGATTTCCTCGAAGAATTCCCGTTCCTGCTGCATGGCATACTGCACGCGGCTTTCCCAACCGTGCATAATCGCCTGTGCCCACTCGTACCGCTCTATGTTGCTGCGCGCGTTCTCAATGTCATGGGGCTTGTACATCGTGCGCGGTTGTGCCAGGGCGGCAGTGCAACTCATCAACATGACTGCTGCTGCCCAAAAGAGCAATACGGCTGTCTCCAAAGCGCCGGACATCTTCACTTGCATCATAACGGCACCTCCCTCAGTGCATGGGCTCACTGGATGAGACTGTTGCCAAAGTTAACTCGCGCCCGTGAGATGAAGAGAAAATGCAAACTTTGCTCATCTCACTGCCTGCCGTCTGCACTAGTGTGATCATGGAGTGTGCGGGCGGTACCGAGCTGGAGGATATAAACGCCCGCTGCGTGCTGGTTGTCTCACCCGGGACTGACACACCCGTGTCCGTCCGCACGCGACGCCCGGTTAGCGGGTGGCATCACATGTTCAGCAGACGCTCGGCGTTGCCTCTGAAGACGATCCTTTGCACCTCTTCGGGCAGGTCCATCTGCAGCAGCAGGTCAATCATCACCGGCTCCTCTTCGCGCACAAAGCGGTCGGTTCCAAACATCAGCTTTTTGCGGTGCCTGAGCACGAAGTCACGGGCGTACTCGGGGTCCCGGCTGAAGGCATTGCTGCCACTGCCTGCGGACAGGTCGGCATACATGTTGGGGTACTCCGACAGGAGCCGACTGATGCTGCCGCCGGGAACTACCGGACCGTGGGGATAGCCGGCCTTTTGTTCTGCGGTGACATCGGCGGAGATCTCTGCCCACCAGCCCGGCCCGTGCCCGACGAAGACGGTCTGTGGAAACTCGCCCAGGCACTCTTCCAGATATGGCATACCGACCGGATCAATCACGCCTACGGTGCCGAGCCGGAAGTCGAAGACTACGGGGAAGCTCAACTCGCCGCAAGCCCGGTAGATGCCCTTCATGCGCGGATCGTTAGTTGCCAAATTGGCGAGAATCTCGCCGAAGCCGACGCAGCCTTCATCGGCGCAGTGCTTGAGCACCGGGTAGAAGTCGTAATTGCCGTCATTGCTGCCTCGACGCGGGTCTACATTGGCGAAAGGAATAAGTCGGTCGTGATACCGGAGGCAGTCCGCGAGCGCTTCTGCGGTGCTGTAGTGGTAGTCTTCCTCTTCAGGATTCACCAGCGGCAGCACCACTGACTTCTCGATGCCGTGCCCATCCATGAAGCGCAGCAGTTTCTCCACCGTCAGAGGCGGATAATCGTGCATCACCTTACCCAGATGCGCATGGAAGTCAATGATGCCGCTGATCACGGCCATCTCCCTTATCCATCAGTAGCTGCCGGCACACCATGGAGCATGGTAGTCGCCCGGCCAGATGGGTGCAGTAAGCTCCTGTGGTGCTAACGGGTGGCGCCGTTTTTTACGAGGAGCTCGACAATGTCGCTGTGGTTCCATTTTCTGGCCCAGTATAACGCAGTGCGGCCACAGTGCGTCTCGGTCGAAGCGTTGGCGCCTTTCTCCAGCAGCAGCTTGACCGCCTCCGGATGTCCCCAGGTGGCAGCAAAGTGCAGGGGAGTAAGCCCACCGGACTCTGCTGCGTCAACATTGGCGCCCTTTTCCACGAGCACCGCAATGGTATCGGTGTGGCCCCGCCTGGCTGCCCAGTGCAGTGGCACCTCGCCCCACACGTTCGCGATATTGGCATCGGCGCCGCGCTCCAACAACAGTGTAGCGGTGTCCGCGTGTCCCCTGTAGCCGGCAAAGTGCAGCGGCGCCCACCCAAGCGTCGGGTCCTTGGCGTTGACATTCGCATTTCGGTCCAACAATAGCTTTGCCGTCTCGGTGTGGCCATAATGCGCCGCCCAGTACAGCGCAGTCCAGCCACTCTTGCATTGGGTGTTGACCTCTATGCCGTGGTCGAGCAACATCTTAGCAACTTCGGTTTCCCCATTTGCCGCCGCCCAGTGCAGCGGGAACTGGGCCACTGCTGCTACCTTTTCATCGTTATCTTTCAGACTCAGGGTCGCAAAACCACCCGCAGTGGTGAACCATTTGGCCTGGATGCCAAGCGTCTCGCCTGTGAACACCATTGGCACGTACAAATTCCCTTCGCGGCTTTCCACATGGCTCCATTCCATAGTAGGTCGGCCATCTATTGGCACCTGCTCACCGTTCACCAGGGCATGATGATCGCCTGCGCGAAGTCGCAGTTCAACATCGTCGTATCGCATAATGAAGGTTTCGGCGGTCTCATCGGCCTCGATCTGGGCGCCTAGCCACTCGGCGACGGCGTGGATGGGAAGCATCGCCTGGCCGCGTGAAGTGTACGGCGGAGTGTCAATACCGATTGGTTCGCACCATCCCACGGTGCCCACCAGGAGTGAGCCCACCAGCAGTACGGCAACATGCATCCGCATGATCATTTCAGTTCACCTCTTCTTACAGCGATCTATTTGCACACAAGTCATGGGCAGTAGGTCGGATGGGTGCGCGGTATGGGATCTGTGTGGATTGGCTGATACTGCAGCCCTCTGATGAATTGCATCGCGTGAGAGACCAGCACGTCCTCGGCCTGTGGGGCGTATCGTCCCGCCTCATAGCCGCCCTCATCCCACGACTCTGCATCACCAATGTAACTTCCGCCGATGGTGTGGCAATATGCGTTGGTCCACACCCGCATGTCCGGCATGTTCCGCTTGATGCGCAGAGCCATGCTGGACAGTATCTCGCCCTGCCCGCAAAACATGTACACATCGCCGATGCGCAAAGCCCCCATGTGAAACGGCACCGGCGTCATCTTGGCGGGATCTGTTGGCGAAGTCGGCAGGTCCACCAGTTCCAAAACGCCGCCCAGCGTTACAGGCGTAGCCAGCGCCTGTTCGAGGTCCTTTGGGCGGTCCGCAGGCACCGGCGGTGGTGGCACGGACACTGCCGCCAGCACCGCTCGGCCCAGTTCCCAACCAACTGCCTGCTTGGTCTGAAGTTCGTCAACCAGCACCCCACCGAAACGGCTTGGTGTCAGACCCGGTCGAGGCCTAATCGCCCGTGGCTTGATGTCGCCTGCGAAGCCCTGCAAGAAGACTGCCTCGGCGTCAGGATAGGCCGCCGCAATCCAGTCTCGCGCATGACCCGGAAAATCAGTGCCGATCAGATACTGCATCTGCCCGCTGATGGTGGTGGGATGACATGCATAGCCGAAGATGACGGCCCGCACCTCGCCCTCGGGGGTGAGTACTCGCAGTACCGGCACGTCGGGGTCAATCTGCTTACGCGGCTCCGGGCGCATGCCGACCCATTTGTTCTCGTCATCGAGCTGGCGGCGGTTAATAGCCATGGTGGACGAGCCGACCGTGTAGTCCAGCAGCGCCGGCTTGAGGTCCTCCACCGCAGCGGCAAGTAGCGGATCAGTCCGCTGCTTGAACAGCACATCGTATTCCAGGTTGAAGCCGGGGCTTCTGTCTACGCAGGCAGTGAAGAATGGCCCATAATGGTTATGCGAGAAGTTGATCATGAGATGCTGCTGGGGAATGCCGGCTGCCTCGGCCGCTGTACGCAAGTCCAACGCCTGGCGGTACTCAATCCAGCAGTGGTCAACGGCGACAAGGGCCACACGCGTCTGACCATTGTCAAATACCACAGCCTGAGCGAGTATATTCTTGGCCACTCCCTCTGATGGTCTATTACGGCCGCCAAAACCACGCATCAGAGCCGGCGAGTCGGGTGTGACATCAACAGTGGCGATGCCCACCCGCAACGGCCCCGGCTCATCCGCCTGAGCGTATGCGGCCCCCGTGCTCAGGCACAAGAAAAGTGCCAACGTCAGTGTGACTGCTACTGTGTAACGCATCTTGACCGAACCTTTCTCATGAAGTTTGCGCCACGGATTACAACTGTGATTCGCTGCGATTACTTCTATGCAATCGGCGAAGCACCCACATCATGTTAACGTTGAGACCGGTCTGCGGGCCTCCGACTGTAGCGTAATATTGGACAGATCACCCCATGCCACCTTCACAGTAGCGGACCTTGGCACACATAATTCGTCCCACCGAAATTGCGATCTCCCGTTCAGGGAATTGTGACGCTTTCGGGAACATTGGTTATACTAAACGCTGTCATCACCGGTGTGAGGCACTGCAATATGAACGCCGTGAAGATGTCATGAAAAAGAAGGTATCTGTGGCCGCAACGGTGAACTTCTGTCTCTGAATTTCTGTCTCAGATGGGCGGCTGTAGAGCCAGTGAAGGAATGACGTGTGTTTGATACGGGCAATTACAAGTCAGAGCAAAGCAGAACCTTGGCAGTGAACCGCGCCGTGTCGTTTGCACGGACGTAACATCATAGAGGGAGCCGGTGAATGCTGATGGCCAAGACATGCCGCTTGCTCGCTTCTTGTGCCATGCTGTATCTGAGTCTGACGATTTGCTGTGCCGTGGTATGGGGACAGGGGATGGGCCCCGAGACGTACGGACTCGTGGCAGACATGGCCATGGGGACGCCCGCGTCCAGCCGCATCCTGGCGATGGGAGGCCAACTCAGTTGCCTGACCGACCGGCAGTTTAGTAACCCGGCCTTCGCCGGCGTAGAAATGCAGCCGTCGGCGGGACTGCGGTACAACAACACAGGTTTGGAGCGCGGGCCGAGCGTCACCAGCATCCTGGGCAGCTATTTTCATCCGCTACGCTCCGGAGAAGACGGCCTGCAATTGACGATACTGACGATGTCCGGCGATGGCGGGGACCTGGCACTGCCGGGCGTCGGGGCGGTCAACACGGACATAATGTCTAATGCGTGGGTGGTGGATTATGGGCGCCGGATCGCCCCAAAGGCGACTGTAGGTCTGAGCATCTTGGGAAATGAGCGGGTCGGGCTACGCTTCACGCCTCCTGTGGGGCCTACGCTCTTCAACCTGGAGGCGACTGCCAGCTATGGCGCTCGGCTCGGTGTGGCCTACGAGTGGCAGCCTGGGGACTTTTTGGGCCTGCTGTGGAATGCCTCGCGTGAGAAGGTCACCACCAGCGGCCCGCTGGCTAGCGCGCCCGGCAACGCGCACGTGGATTCGACCCAGATCGCCATCGGCACTTCCTACCATTTCACGCCGCAGTTGCTCTGCGCTTTGGAGTACCAGCGGGGGCGGATCAATACGGGAAGTGTGGTGGGCACAAGCCATGAATGGCACGCGGGCGCTGAGTACCAGGCGCCCGGAGGCTGGGCCCTGCGCGCCGGTGTTTCGGACCACAGCCCAACCTTCGGCGCAAGCTATACCAAGGGCCGCTGGCGCGCAGATTACACCTTCATCAATGATTGGAAGCACACGGCTGTCAATGACCTCTTCGGCGGCTCGGACACGCATTCTCTGCAGCTCACGTGCGGCTGGTAGAGGCTCTCAGAGAAACGAAGCAAGGCCGACTGCGGCTTAAACTGCTCACCGGTATGCTGGGGAATCGGGGGAGCTTTCGATTGCTACTGGGCGCGGAACCAAGAGGCCGCCCAGATATCCGCATTCCTCCGGATCTATGCGCGTCACAGATACGCCTGGATAGCCTGCGCTGCGCCCCTGAGCATGGAAGTGGATGTGGCCATTTTACGCGGGGAACTTGCGCGGGCGCCCATCATTACACATATCCAACTCGCCCACGGGTCGAGATAGCGCGGGCCGGCCACAGTTTCCGACACCGAAGTCATGTGCCCCAGTAGCTTCCTAGTCCACAGGCACCGGCGGTATGCTGAATCTGAGTAGGTCGCTGCCTGAGTAGAGGTAGGCCCGATTCCCCACTATGCCGAGGCCCCAGTCCAGCTCCGGATAGGTTCCCAGCAGCTCGATTTTGTAGCTATACGGGTGGATGCGGACCACGCTGTCGCCGGAGAGGGCATATAGCATTCCGTCAGCAGGGTTGTGCCGCAGGCCGAACAGGCATCCGGGCCCATGGCCCAGCGAGGCGGTGTAAAGCACGTGCCGCTCGTAGGGGTCGAACACAATCAAGTGACCGTCGCCGTCTGTCGTCGCGTAGATACGCTGATTTGCCATCACCATCTGCACGATGCTGTCCTCACCGGCCACCGGCACCGTCTCGAATACCATCCGTCGCGAGGGGAAGTCCCACAGCAGCAGTCGCGGGTCACCCTGAGGTGCCTCCGAGGCCGAGCCGCCACGCCAGGTAGTGCCGATGCAGACCAGATCGCTA
>CAZCJS010000063.1:0-17614 GCA_964498775.1 uncultured Armatimonadia bacterium | reverse complement strand
ACGAGGGGACCAAGGCGATAGTCACATGGAAAGCGCCGCCCGTGGCGGATATTGGCGCCTATATGCTCGGCGGATACGAAGTGCACCTGCAGCAGCTTGGGGGCTCGTATCTTGGCAGAATCGCGTTTTCCACGACGAGTCCGGCGAAGGACTTCGAACTCGTCGCTCTGGTGCCCGATGGGAACACGACTCAGGCCACAGTCGGCAATATCGTGCCATGGCGCAGGTATTTGGTGGAAGTCAATGCCGTATATGTGCCGGCGGACGAAGGCCCACGCGTCGCCGAAGACGATCGGCTGCGGTGGACCAATCGAGATGTGAGCAGGTCCCGCGCCACGGTCTCGGCTGCGCCGGTCAGGCCGACCGGGAAGCCCTATAATAACAAACGCACCAATGTGCTAGTATGGGTTCTCGGGTACTCAACCATCGTGTTGCTGACCATCTACCTGGCGCGACGAAGAGACAGCTATATTCGGCCCATCGCCGGCTTAGAGGCGGTCAATGATGCTATCGGGCGCGCCACTGAAATGGGGCAGCCGATACTGTACGTCGCCGGCCTTTCCGGTATTAGTGATATTGCTACCATCGCCGCGATGCTGATCCTCGGGCATCTGGCAAAACGTACCGCGGCTTATGAGACGCCCATCTTGGTACCCTGCCAGGACCCCATAGTGATGACCGCCGAGCGCGAGATCGTCCGCGAAGCGTACCTCGAAGCCGGCAAGCCGCAGAACTACGAGCCGGAGAACATCTTCTTCGTGACCGACAGCCAGTTCGGCTACGTCGCGGCAGTGGACGGGATCATGTTGCGCGAAAAGCCGGCCGCGAATTTCTACATGGGCTATTTCTTTGCCGAGGCGTTGATCCTGGCCGAAACCGGCAGCGCTTCCGGTGCCATCCAGATAGCCGGCACCGACGCCGACACGCAGCTACCGTTTTTCATCACCGCATGTGATTATACTCTGATGGGCGAAGAGTTGTACGCCGCCAGCGCCTATCTGTCTCGTAATCCGCTACTGGTGGCCCAACTGAAGGGACAGGATATCGGCAAGATCGTCATCATTGCGATGCTGTTGCTGGGCGCGGCGGCGGCGACAATCGGTGCCATCCACGGAGACTGGGAATTCCTCAAAAGCTTTGTTAATTGGTTTGATGTCCATCATTGAGTAGAGCAGATGAGTGGAGTTGATCTAGGATAGCGGTACGCACATACATTCCTTTGGCTATCGGCTTCATCGCCGGTGTGTTCATGATCGTCCAGTTCTTTGTGCCCCACGCAGTCGCGACACAGGGGTATGAGTTGCTGCTGGACTGGGCGCGCATCATCGGCGCATTTGCTCTTGTCCTGGGCATCGGGAGTCTTTTCCGCACGCACTGGGACAAGATACGCAGGCGCCGGTCGGGATATGGCTATAACGCTGTGACACTGCTCTCATTCGGTCTGATGGTGTGGGCCGGAATCCTCTACGGAACCGGAGAGGGTAGCATCGGGCAACGCCTAACCGAGGTACAGGACGGAGCGACCTTCGAGTGGCTGTTCAACAATGTCCAGGTGCCGCTGGATGCGACGATGTTCGCGCTGCTGGCCTTCTTCATCGCCTCGGCGGCATACCGCACGTTCCGCGCGCGCAACATCGAGGCAACGCTGCTGTTGGTGACTGCAGTTATCGTGATGTTGGGGCGCGTTCCCATCGGCGAGATGATATATGACAGGATGCCCGATGTATATGAATGGATCATGCAGTACCCGGCAGTCGCGGGCAAGCGGGGCATTCTTTTCGGCGTCGCGCTGGGCTCAATTGCGACCTCGCTGCGCATCATATTGGGCATCGAGAGGTCGCACCTGGGCGGATAGAGGCTCATGACGACACTGCTACAGAGACTCGAAAGCATAGACCGGCGATGGATCTATTTGGTGATCCTCGCCGCAGTCGTGATACCGTTCTTGATGAATCTGAAGCTGCCTGTGGGCAAGCACAGCCCCTCGACGACGGCTGTCCATGACTACATCGAACAACTACCCCCGGGCTCTGTCATTCAGATGTCGTTCGACTATAGCCCCGCCTCGATGCCGGAGCTCGAGCCGATGGCCAAAGCCGTTGTCAGGCATGCCTTTGAGAAGGGACACCGCATTCTGGCGATGACGCTGCACCCACAGGGCGCACTCATGATCAGACGGGCCCTCGACGAGATGGCCCTGGAAATGAACAAGGAGTACGGCGTGGACTACGTGGATGCCGGCTTCAAGCCCGGCGGCGTGGCGGTCATCCTCGGCATGGGTAAGGACATCGTCCGCGTCTTCGAGGACATGGATGCGCGCGGCAATAAGCTCTCGGCGATGCCGATGATGAGGGACGTCGCCGACTATAGCGATATTGCGCTGATGATGGACTTTGCCGCTAACAGTCTGCCCCTGGCCTGGGTTGCCTATGCCCACGAGCAATACGGCTTGCAGATGGGCGTCGGCCTGACGGCGGTAATGGCAACCGACCTCTACCCGTACTGGAAGTCGGAGCAGTTCGTCGGCCTCATCAACGGCCTGAAGGGCGCCGCCGAGTACGAAGACCTCGTCGAAGTTCCCGGCTTGGGCATACTAGGCATGTCTTCGCAATCCATCGCACACTTGCTCATCATTCTTTTCATTGTGCTGGGCAATGTCGGATATATTGTAACAGGCAGGGCCTCGCAGAGGCGGACGTAGTGGCAGCAGGAGAACTACGGCGCCGCGCAGTTGTTGAAGGAAACGCCGATGGGTGAGCTACAGCAAAGCAATCAGCTAATCATAATGGGCCTGAGCCTCAACACATATGTGCTCGGCCTATGGTTGCAGGCTGCGTTGACGTTCGCTATTCTGTCCTTCCTCATTGGCGACAACCCCGTGTACAAGTTCGCCGAGCACCTTTTTGTCGGCATATCGGCCGGTTATGGGGTTGTCATCGTCTGGAAGCAGGCCGCCCTGCCGTTGCTCATCTTCAAGTTGCTGCCCCAACTGGGGCCTACACCCGGGGAGGCCGCCAACTACTGGGTGCTCATACCCGGACTGCTGGGCCTGTTGATGCTGGCGCGGTTCATACCCAGGTACGACTGGCTTTCGCGATACCCCATCGCTTTCACGGTCGGTTTGTTTTCGGGCGCCAGTATCCCTGCGGCTGTCCAGACACAATTACTGGAGCAGGCGCAGGCGACAATGAAGCCTGTGCTTGGCCTCGGCGGCATCCACTGGGGCCTGGCGTTGAGTTCTCTGATCGTGTTACTGGGTGTCATCTGCACGCTAACGTATTTCTATTTCTCGAAACCGCACGAGGGCACTTTGGGCGTAACGTCAAAGATTGGGATATGGTTCTTGATGGTGGCTTTCGGAGCCGGCTTCGGCAACACCGTAATGGCACGGCTATCACTATTGATTGGCCGCGTAGAGTTCCTGTTGTACGAGTGGATGCCCGTCATATCGGTACATTTCAACAACCATATGCAGTAAGTGACAGCATAGCGTCCGCGTATTACCGGCAACAATGTTTGTATAACTGTCTAAAGTATGTTATACTGACGCCAATAATCTGGCTGATTGGGTCTAATACAAAGCGTTATCCAATGATTGGGGGGAATGCCATGGAGGATAAAGATAAGAACAAGATTCTCGTCATTGAGGATGACGAGGCATCCATGGATTTCGTCCGTGCAGCGCTGAGCCGAGAAGGTTTTGCGCTCATCGAAACGGCGAGCGGCGAGGAAGGCATCGAGTTGTGCGAACGCGAGCAGCCTGCCCTAGTACTACTTGATGTGATACTCCCGGGCATTGACGGGCTCGAGGTATGTCGGCGGCTCCGCTCAAAGTGCGACGTACCGATCATCATGGTTAGCGTCCGGGATGAAGAGGTGGATAAGGTTGTCGGTCTCGAACTGGGAGCTGATGACTACATCACCAAGCCGTTCGGTGCACGAGAGTTGGCGGCACGGGTACGGGCGATGCTGCGCCGCACAGTCTTGACCGAGAAAGCCGCAGCTCAACAGAAGGAGCTTGATTATCCCGACTTGCATCTCGACCTCGCCACACGCACGGTGCTGGTGAAGGGTCAGGTCCAGCAGTTGACGCCCAAAGAGTTTGATCTGCTCTTCTTCCTCGCATCGCAACCCAAACGCGTCTTCTCCCGCGATGAAATCGTCGAAGCGGTGTGGGGATACCGCCCCGTGGGCAGTGACCTGCGCACAGTTGACACTCATATCAAGCGCCTCCGATACAAGCTCCAGGAGACCTATGATGTGCCCTGGAGTCTGGTCACCGTGTGGGGAGTCGGCTATAAATTTGAATTGCATGTAGAGGCCGAGTAAGGCGTCGTGATGCCTTGACATCTGGCCTCCGGGTGTGCTACCGTCTAACTTGCTGGAATGGACTGACGCATCACGCAGGTGGAAAGCCTGGGCCCGCACCAAACACCAAGGTGCGACGCCCCACCTGAGGACATTAGCATGGCTCCGGTATCAATGCAGCATAAACTGAAGTCAGGGAGGCCATAGTTACGATGTCAAGCCTCAGGTCGCTGTGTTCGTCGTATCTATATGCGCTCTTATTGGCGAGTTTCATCCTCATGTCAGTGGCGCCCACCACTGCCTTCGCCGGCCCCGTAGTGCAAATACTCAAGCCCCAGCAGGGCCAGGTTGTTAGCGGCAGCATCTGGATGGATATCGCCTACTCCACCAACACTGATGACCCGGTAACGGCGCTGGAAATCTATGTTGACAACGAGCTGGTGAGGAAAGCCAATCTCGCCGCGCCCGAGAAGAGCGGCATCAAGTCATTCTCCTGGGATTTCAGCTTCGCCGCCGCCACCAGTCACACTATCTCCGCTAAGGCCATTGACAGTGCCGGCGCCAGTGGGAGCGCAACTATCTCTGTCACCGTGCGTAGAGCCGTGACCGAGACCACCGCCCCCGACGATACCGACGGTAAGGACGTCATACCCCCCACCATCAATATCTACTACCCCGCACAGGGCGCGAAGTTGTCGGGCCTCGTCGAGATACGGGCCGAGGCGCGCGATAACGTTGGCGTCCAGCAGGTCTACTTCTACATTGACGGCCGCCTGCACAAGATGATTTACAACTCTCCGCCATACTACGACCAGTGGAACACCGAGAACGTAGCCGATGGCATCCACGTGCTGGAAGCCTCGGCAGTGGACGCCGCAAATAACGAGGCGCGCTCGGCACAGATAACCGTCTTCGTCGAGAACCACGCCATGACCCGAATGAAGGCATCCGAGGCGGAGCCACAGACCACACAGCCCATGACTACCACGCAACCGCCCATCAGTCCGACGCCCGCCACGCCGTCGGCACGAGTCGCTGTCGCCCCTCCGGTTCCTCCGCAAACCGCTACAACTGCGCCTGCAGTTGAGCCGCCACCGACCACGCCACCGGCACCGGTAGTTGTACGACCGCAGCCCAAACCTGAAGTGGCCCGGCCGCCTGTAACACCCCCACTGACCCCGCCACTCAGTGTGGTGGTGCGTCCATCAACGCCAGCGGTGCCGACGACCCTGTCGCCCGCACCTGTCGCCCCGCCCGTCGTCGTGCAGGAGAGCATGGCGCACAAGACTGTCACGCCACCGCCACTGATTGAGCCGAAGCCGAGCACGCAGACCTTCGCCGGCCAAAAGGTGTCCATGCCCGCGACCCGGCTCGCGCCGCCTCCGAAGCTCTTTGAGAAACCGACCTTGGCAGCCGCCTACGCGACATCAGTGACAGGACGGCAAAGCCCCATCGAGTTTGATGCCGGCACTACCGCAGACTATACGTCGGCTCCACGCCTGGGATATCCCGGCAGCGTACTGAGGGTACCTGAGACCCCCAAGGATCCAGGAATCGCCATCACCGAATTTGGCACGAGCCGACCCGTCGAGATCGGCCGCACCGCACCCCGCCAGGGCAGCCTTGCGGTGGTTCGCCGACCATTGACTCCGACACCGGCGCCGTCGCAGTCGAGCCACGTTAGCGCTCCGGCAACACTGGCGACAGAACCCGCCGTGCCGGACCGACACATCGCGACCGTGAGCCAACTAAAAGTGGTCGCGCCCAGACCTACCTTGACCATCGAACGCCCCGCCATACCGCCGGTAGTAGGCACTGCAGAGTACAGCCGGATTGCTGCACTGAGCCTGCAAACCGCGGAACCCGGCGCGCTGTTCGCCATTTACTCAGGCACACCCCGGATCACCACGCCGGCGCACGTTACTCCATTGCCAACTATTGCGCCCAGTGTACCCGTGACGCCGCCAAGCCGTACTAGCACTGACGCGACACTGACACGCAGTGAGCTGACAGCAGCTGGCCAACGGACATCCATGCCGCAGGTAGTCAAGCCCCTGCCCGCAACTGCACCCTCGGTGGCACGTCTCGACGAGGCAATCCCCACATTCCAAGCTGTCAACACGATCATGCCCGGCGATGGTGTGCTAGCGGTCTCCCTGCCGGTACGCACGACGCAGCCTGCCAGCCCGGAGACAACCGTAGCGAAAGCACCCACGCAGCCCGTGCCTCCTGCGCCCGAGCCAGTGCAGCAGCAGCCGGAGCTGGCCGCCACCGAAGCAGTCAAAGTGCCGGCCAGCCATAGCTCTCTGGCAATGCTACCCAAAGGTGAACTCCCCAGTTCCCCGGCTGGCACTACCAGGCCCGACCTACCTCAACTGGCGGTTGTTGAATCCAAGGTCAAGGACATCGCAGTCGTCTTTGACGGCCAGGCGCTGGAGTTACGGTCAACACCGGAAACCCTCAACGGCATCACGACCGGGCCCCTGCGCGAACTGTTCGAACACACCGACGGAGTGCTTTACTGGTTCCCGATCACCAAGGAAGTTCGCGCCATCAACGCCACCACTGACGTACACTTGACGATAGGTAATCCCGAAATTGACGTGAACGGAATGACCCGCCGCGTAGATCTGGCACCGTACGTGAAGCGCGGCCGGACAATGCTGCCGCTGCAGTTCATCGCCGACACGCTAGACCTGACGATAACCTACAATCCAGCTACTCAGCAGATTGTCGTGACCAGCAACGACTTCTAGGCGGCCGGCGTTGTCCCACTGACGCCAGCCGATGATGAATGACAGCCTCAAGAACGCTTGTGCGCTCTTGAGGTTGTTTCGTAACTACTGGGCCTGGCATTGTCGCCGGATAGCAACACGCACTGCTACCCGCCCGGCTGCCGGTCACAGAGAGCCTGACCTCAAGTAATCACGAATGAAATCAAGCACCGGCCAGAACGCTTTCGGCGTGTAGGCTGGGAATAGCGCACGCTACGCATTCTCGCATTCTCACCTGATCTGCGCAACATCCAGATCAGGCCGCGACGCGCGTTTGCAAATCCGGAGGAACCGAGCCATGCTGTTACCCAATCAGTGCATCAGCCCGCAAGGCCACCTGATGGTGGGCGGTTGCGACACCGTAGAACTGGCCCACGAGTTTGGTACACCGCTATATGTCCTCGATGAGCAGATAGTCCGCGAGAGTTGCCGGCAGTATCGCCGAGCTTTCAATCAACGGCTGCCCAAAGCAAAGATCGCCTACGCGGCCAAGGCGCTCATTACCAAGGCCGTCTGCAATATCATGCGGCAGGAAGAAATGGCTCTCGATGTAGCCTCCGAAGGCGAGTTGTACACAGCTCTGCAGTCCGGTTTCCCGCCCGACAGAATCACACTGCATGGCAACTTCAAGAAGCAAGCCCTCATCCGCATGGCGTTGGAGCATCAGGTTGACCGCATCGTGGTTGACAGTCTCCCGGAGCTCAATCAGCTATCGGCAACAGCGGGGGAACTGGGCACTCGCGCGCACGTGCTAATCCGCATTGCTCCCGGCGTGAAAGCTGACACGCATGAGCGGATTCGCACCGGTCAGGAAGACAGCAAGTTTGGTCTCGGCCTCGCCAGTAGCGCAGCAATGGAAGCAACCAAGCTGGCCCTTGATTTGCCCAACCTCGACCTGCACGGCTTCCACTGCCATATTGGTTCTCAGCTCCTCCATGTGGACGGCTTCATGCGCGCAACTTCGGCGATGGTGCGCTTCATCTCCCGGGTTGCCGACGAGACAGGTCATGTCACCGAGCAGCTTGATATCGGTGGCGGTCTCGGCATTCGTTACCGTGACGATGACGTTCCTCCGAGCATTGAGGAAGTCGCTGACGGCATCTGTACCGAACTGAGTGAGGCGTGCGACGAGCACAACGTGCCCATGCCGGAGTTGATTCTCGAACCGGGCCGTTCCATCGTCGGCGAGGCCGGCATCACCCTCTACACTATCGGCGTTATCAAAGAGATACCGGGAATCCGCACCTATGTTTCAGTCGACGGCGGCCTCTCGGACAATCCGCGGCCATCTCTATATGATGCAGAATACGAGGCGCTGATAGCCAACCGCGCCGCCGCTCACCCCAGTGACATCGTCCGCGTCGCCGGCGCTCATTGCGAAACCGACACGTTGTTCCCGGAGATGGCACTGGCCGGCCCACAACCCGGTGACATAATGGCTGTGCAGAGTACCGGCGCTTATACCTACGCCATGGCCTCCAACTACAACCGCTTCACCAAGCCCGCAATGGTGCTGGTCAATGACGGCCATGCAGAGTTGATAGTCACGCGCGAAACGCTGGCGGATCTCGTGCGCCAGGACCTGGTTCCGGACAGGCTGCGGTAGAAGGCAAGGGTACGTGCGATGGGCGAGGGCTTTGGGAGGCGCGCTGGAGATCCGCAGGCCTGCCCCGCGATCTTAGACACTTGCGCTCCGATGAAGGGTTGCTGCCGGGAGTGGATGCGCACATGCGGCTGATGATGGCTGGCCGGCTGAATCGGCGCAGACGGGACTGGCTGCAGGGCCTGGGCAGGCTCGGCGAAAAGCTCAGCATGCCCGTGTATCTCGTCGGCGGGCCTGTTCGCGATCTCATCATGGGGTGTCCCGATCTCGATACTGACATCTCCGTTGCCGGCGACGCACTGGAGTTCGCTCGTCGGCTTGCCGACCGTGACATGGCCTGCATTGTGACGCACCCGGAATTCCAGAGCGCAACCGTAACCTATGCGGACGGAAAACACCTTGACGTAGTCGCCACGCGCAGCGAGACGTATGTACAGCCCGGCGCGCTGCCATGCGTTGAACACGCCGACATTGCCCAAGACCTCAAGCGCCGCGATTTCACCATCAACGCCATCGCCATGGACCTCCGACCCCGCAGTTTCGGGCAATTGCTCGACCCATACGCCGGCTATGAGCATCTGCGGCAGGGCCTTCTGCGGGCGCTGCATCAGAGAACCTTCATTGACGATCCGACCAGAATACTCCGCGCCGCCAGGTTCGCAATGCGCCTTGGCCTGCGAACGGACGGCCCGACGGAGCAATGGCTGAAAACGGCGGCAGCCGACAATGTGTTGGCAACTGTCTCGCCTCAGCGCATCGTCACGGAGTTGCGTTATCTGCTGGCAGAGCCGACTGCCAGATGGGCCCTGGCGCTGTTGGAGCAGTGGGGAGTTCTGCAGCATCTCGGCCTGTCCGGAGTGCACAGCCGGCTGCACCTACTCGATGATCTCTTGCGTGCACAGGCCGACCTGGCCATAACAGCCGACGGGAGCGTACTGACGGCCGCCACGCTTGGACTGCTCCTGCAACCCGACCAGCTGGAGCAATGGCTTGCCGTCTGGCCACTCACCCGAGACGAGCAGAAGGCGGCCAGACAGGCTGCAGTGCTTGTTCATCAACCGCCCGAGGTGGTCTTTTCAACCTCGCCCGAAAGTAGTACACTATATATTGGCCTGCGGGGCTCGGTCAGCGCTGCCTTACTGGCCGGATGGGCCGCAGGCAATCTGAATGTACGTAGGAATCTGAAACGTTACCATCGCCAACTGGCTGATGTCGAAGCCGACGTGACTGGAACTGACTTGGTGGCGCTGGGCTACCGGCCCGGACCTCCATTCACCGCTGCTCTCGATGCCGCGTTGCGAGCCAAGCTTGACGATGGTGCGGATCGCGAAAAACAAATGGCTGCGGCCGTGCATGTATTGCAGAATTCAGATACCCCCTGATACCTGCGCGGCCGTCGCAAGATGGATGCCACATGCTCCTTTCATACATAGAGGGGCACGTAGGGCTGGGCGAGCTGGTGGCATGGCTGCTGGGCGTGACTGTGGCCATCACAGTGCATGAGTTCGCCCATGCGCGGCGTGCCTTATCCGCAGGTGATACTACGCCGCTCGCGATGGGGCGCGTTACTCTCAACCCGCTGGCCCATTATGATCCCATTGGGACGACGTTGTTCATCTTCGCCGGTTTTGGGTGGGCAAAGCCCGTACCGGTCAATCCGAGCAGTTTTGCCCATCCGCGCAAAGACGGTCTGTGGGTGGCGCTGTGGGGACCGCTGAGCAATGTGCTGTTGGCGACATTTCTTGCCGGTTTGTTGCGGCTGGGTATCACCGGTCCATATACGCCGGCGGTGGCCATCATGACATACGCTAACTGCGTGCTGGCCATCTTCAATCTGATACCGATAGGGCCGCTGGATGGTGCGCATATTCTCGAGGGACTGCTGCCGCCCGAACAGGCCCAACGGTACGCCATGTTTCAGCGACAGTACGGGCAGTTCATTGTCATTGGGGCGATATTTGTGCTCTTTGCCGCACCCTGGGTATTGATGCTTCCTATCAATGCGGCATTCTCGTTGCTCAGCGGCGCACCGCTGGGCTATTGGCTATTCCTGTGAATCGGGCGATTTTTCAGAAACTCCTGTTGCCAAGCCGGGGAGTTGTGGACCCATGAGTGAGCTCAAGGCAGTCGTGCTATGTGCCGGAGAAGGCACGCGATTGAGGCCGTTGACGTTCTCGCGGCCCAAGCACCTATTGCCGGTAGCTGGCAAGCCCCTCCTGGGCCGGGCCTTGGACACCATACGTAAAGCCGGCATTGAAGAGGTCGCCCTCGTTGTGGGACACCAGGCCGAGGCCGTCCAGCGCTATGTAGGTGATGGCACCTCCTGGGATATCCAGGTCACATATATCGTGCAGGCCCAGCCGCTCGGATTGGCCCATGCCGTCAACTGCGCGCGGGATTTCGTCGCGGATGGCTCCTTCATCGTGTTCCTGGGTGATAACCTCCTAGAGATCGGCGTTGAGAGCTTCGTCAAAGATTTCGCCGACAAGCGCCCCGCCGCCGCGCTCATGCTTCGAGAGGTCACAAATCCACAGCATTTTGGGGTCGCCGTACTCGCCGAGGACGGATCCGTGCAGAGACTCGTAGAGAAGCCACCACAACCCCCGAGCAATCTCGCCATCGTCGGCGTCTATGCGTTCACGAGGTCTATTTTCGAGGCGATAGACAGCATCCAGCCCTCGGCGCGCGGGGAATATGAAATCACCGACGCGATCCAGTGGCTGATAGAAAACGGGCAACGGGTTGTTGCCACCATCCTTAGCGGCTTCTGGGAGGATGCCGGAGAGCCCGTAGCACTGCTGCGTGCCAATCGGCTGTACCTGGACCGCATTGAGAGTCAAGTAGACGGGGATATCGGCGAGGCTTGCCGGCTTAGCGGTACATTCCAACTCGGAGTCGGCAGCCGCATTCGTAACACCGTCATCACAGGTCCCTGTTTCATCGGAGAGAACTGCGTCCTTCAGGATGCCCTTATCGGGCCACACGTATCGCTGGGCGACGGCTGCCAGGTCCATAACAGCCGGATAGAGGATGCAGTCATCCAGGCCGGTTGTCGTATCGAGAACCTCCCCGGCGGTCTCCTGCGGTCGGTACTCGGGCAACAAGTGGTCGTCATAGGAGACGGCCACGACAACTCGCCACTGCATCTCATACTAGGAGACATGGCACAGATAAGGCTTATATGACACCAATGGTTACACAACTGGCGACACGGTATGACCTCCCGGAGGAGCAACTCAGCCTCTTCACCGGCTTCGAAGTGCGCATAGCCATCTTCGAAGGGCCGACCGACCTGCTGTTGCACCTGGTGCGACGCCGGCAGGTTGAGATCGCAGAGGTGAATGTCGCTGATATCACCCGCCAGTACCTCAGCTACCTCGAGACCCTCAGTGACCTCAACATTGAGCTTGCCGCCGAATTCATCGTAGTGGCCGCTCATCTGATCTACCTCAAATCCCGGATGTTGCTGCCGCTCCAGGAAGACGAAGACGGAGAAGACATGGACCTCGATCCGCAGGCTGAATTGGCCCGCCGCCTCGAGGAGTACCGTGCCTATCGCGATGCCGCTGAACTGCTCGATGAGTCGCGTAAGCTCCGCAACAAGCTCTTCTTGCGCTCCACCGACGAAGACCAGATCGGCACCGGGCTTATCGAGTTGTCGGACGTATCAATCTTCGACATGGTAGCAGCCGTGGGAGAGCTGCTCAGCCGCGCAACGCCCTCGCCGCCACGTGTCGTGCAGCGCCGTACAGTGACTGTCAGTGAACGCCTTCCGGAAATACTCACCGAACTACATGCTGCAGGCAAGCCCGGCGTCCGTTTCACCCAACTGGTGGACATGCCCGCCTCACGGGTCTATATCATTGTCACATTCCTGGCCATTCTGGAGTTGATACGGCGTGGCCGAGTTGTCGTAGGACCTGTCGAGGGCCACGGCAACTTCACGGTACGGCTGGCGCACACCACTAGCGATTCAGCCTGACGCACTGCAATCACCCCAACGGCCACGGGCTGAAAGCTGAGAATGGCGAAGACTATGCGTTTCCGCATTCTCACCTGACTGGCAACAAGCGCTTCTGGATATCGTACCACCAAGCACGAAAATGGGGGATGGGTTGACCCTTGCCGTTACATTCAAACGAGACATCCGGATACGCACCATGGCCGTGTGCACACGCCTTCAGCCCTTATCGCATCGTACTTACGCCTGGATTTCTGTAATTTGAGGTCTCATAGATGACATCGCCGGACTTGGTCAATGCTTTCCAGTGCCTGCTGTTTGTCGCTCAGGAGCCGCTGTCCGCACGCCGGGCCGCCGAAGTGCTTGAAGTGGAGGTCGAGCACATCGCCGAACTGGCGACGCAACTCGAACGCAGGTTGGACGGCCACGGACTCCATCTGATGAACCTGGCAGGCGGCTACACACTTGCAACCCGCCACGACTACGCAGAATACGTCCAGCAGCTTCTCGAGCCGGATCCCCAGCGACTCTCTCGACAGGCCCTCGAGGCGCTGGCGATAGTCGCCTACAAGCAGCCCATCACGCGACCACAGATAGACCTGTTGCGCGGCGTCAACTCCGCCGGCATAATCAACTCGCTCATAGAGAAGAACTTGCTGCGTATCACGGGCCGAGCCAGTGTCCCCGGGCGACCATTTCTGCTGGCCACTACCAGCCATTTTCTCTCCACATTCGGCCTCGACAGCCTGGATGACCTCCCGGACGTGGCACTCACTCTACCACACGAGAAGCATCCCTCTCAGCCGTCTATGGAAGGCGATGTAGCATCAGCTTACGAGGCCGACGTGGAGGATGAGCAGGTGGACGCACTGGAGACCCCCACTGACGACGCGCCACAAGAGCCCGACCCATGCGACGACACAACTGACACGGAAGCGCCGGCCCGGAAGGACGCACCCTCATCAGGAAACCAGGACCATTTCGCAGTATAGGATTTGCTGCGGTTGCCTTGGTTGCGGCATTGACTGTAGCGGTGCCGACGGCCGCCCAGGAGACGCCGCAGGAAGCCACCACCTACCAGGCTCCGGCCGAGCCCGGGGACGACATCCCACAGCATTCCCCCGGCCCGGATGAGCAAACTGACCCCGACCCGCCCATCCTATCCGCCAAAGCCGCGATCCTCATTGACGAAACCACGGGCCTCACACTCTACGAACACAACGCGAGAAAGCGCCGCTACGCCGCCAGTACCACGAAGATAATGACCGCGCTATTGTGCGTCGAGCGGGGGAGGCTTGATGAGAGCGTCACGGTTAGCGAACGGGCGGCGGCCATCGGGGAGGCAAGCATCAATCTCGCCGCCGGAGAGAAGATACTGCTCCGTCACTTGCTCATGGGCTTGCTCATGAGGTCGGGCAATGATGCGGCAGTGGCGATAGCAGAAACCGTAGGTGGAGACTATGACACATTCATTGCAATGATGAACGCCCGCGCAAAGGAACTTCGCCTGACGGAAACGCACTTCACCAACCCCCACGGGCTCCATCACGACGACCACTACACTACGGCGTACGACCTGGCACAAATCACGCGTACTGCCCTCGCGTATGAAGAGATTGACCGAATAATCAATACCGAGGAAGCCGTTATCCCCTGGCCCGGCAAGGAATGGGATCGGCAGTTGACGAACCGGAATCAACTGCTGCACGCATGGCCGCCGGCAGACGGGGTTAAGACCGGCTACACCAAGCAGGCCGGGAATTGCCTCATCGCATCGGCCACTATTGACGGGTGGCGTCTCATCAGCGTCTGCCTCGACTGCAAGGACCGCCGAGTTGACAGTAGGGCACTTCTCGAGTGGGGCTTCGCGAACTTCGAGCAGGCACAGGTCGTCAAGAAGGGCATCATACCGTTCGCTTGTGAGGTCGCAAAAGGTACCGTCAAGACCATGCAGGTGGCAGCTACGGAGGAACTTCTCCTGCCGGTAAAGCGCGGACACGAGCCCCCGCGGCCCGACATTGACATCATGCCCGTCGAGGCTCCCGTAGCCGAGGGGCAGCCGCTGGGACAGTTGTGGGTCAACTATGCAGGTGTTGAGTACCGGATCCCATTGATAGCTGCCGAATCCGTCACCAAGAGCTTCCGGGCCAAGCTTGTGGACCACTACATACCGGCAGGAACACTACTGCTACTGCTGGCTTCATCTGTTGGGGTGTTACTTCATGGAGCGGCTGCAAAAATTGCTGGCACGCGCAGGCGTCGCATCGCGCAGACAAAGCGAAAAGCTGATCGCGGCCGGTCACGTCTCAGTCAACGGCCAGGTAGTCACTGAACTCGGCACACAAGCCGATCCCGAACACGACATCATCACAGTCTCCGGCAACGTAATCACCTTCGCCGAGGCGCACTACTACTTGATGCTCAACAAGCCCGCCGGTGTCCTGTCCACACGTGATGACCCGCAGGGACGGCCCATTATCATGGACCTCATCCCCGAGCGCTTCCGCAGCTATGTCTATCCCGTCGGCCGCCTTGACATGGACGCCGAAGGCCTCCTGCTGCTGACTAACGACGGTGATCTTGCCCACGCATTGACACACCCGAGCTTCGAAATCCCCAAGACGTACCTCGTCACCGTCAAAGGGGGCTTCGGGGAAGAAAAGCTACGGGCATTGCTTGACGGAGTCGAGCTGGAGGACGGCCCTGCTGCCGTCGATGCCGCCAAGATAATCCGCAGGGAAGCCGACACAACACTGCTCAGCCTGACGCTGCACGAGGGCCGCAAGCGAGAAGTCAAGCGCCTCTGCAAGGCCGTCGGGAAATCTGTGCTAACTCTCCAACGCATCGCGCTCGGGCCGCTGACATTAGATACACTCAAACCCGGTCAGTACCGCCATCTTACCGCCGAGGAAGTCGAGCAACTCCATGCAGCCACCGGACTGCGAAGAGACAAAAAACGGGGCCAGTAAGCTGCATCGCTACGCCTGCGGCGCTTGGCTGGCGCTGGCGCTCGGTGCCGCGCTGAGCGTGGCTGCCGCTATTCTGATGTGGCTAAACATGCTGCCGCTGGGCATCGCCGGGCAATGGTTCTGGCCGCTGCGGGGACTGCCCATCCCCATCGGCGGCTCAACCGGCCTCGGCGTCATCCTCATAGCCTGGGCGACCGGATACGTCCTTTATCTCCTCGCCCTGAGAGCCGCGCCCAAGCCTGACCAGTACGTCATCGCGGTGCTCCTTTGCTGCCTGGCGGCTTTCAGTATGATGACCGGCCTCTACATGGGCGAACAGGTTCCCTACATGCGCGTCGCCCGTACCGTCTGCTCCGTCTCCGCTCTTCCTTACTATGGCGAGGCTGTAGCGACCGGTGATGTACGCGAGCTTCTCCGCAACTATGGCGCCGGGGAGACGCAGACCATCCTGCCTGATCGTATCCGCACCCATCCGCCCGGGACGGTGCTCTATTTTTCCCTTGCACGCCGCCTCATTCTCAATTCCCCCACGCTGCTTCAAGTTGGCAAACGGCTCCTTGCCGGCGAGGGCATACATCCGGCCGACCTGCCGCTGCTGTCCCATGGATTGACCCCAATACGAATGACTGCCGATGACGTCGCCGCCGGTTTCCTGGCAGGCTTGTTCCTCACCCTTTCAGGCACACTGATACCTGCCGCAATCTTCCTCATCGCTACAGCAGTATCCGACAAGAAAACAGCCTCCGTCGCCGCATTGCTGTCCGCGGCAATCCCTTCCCTGTTGCTGTTCGTGCCGAGCATAGAGGGTTTTGGCGTGCTCATCGTCATGTGTGCCCTTGGCACATACCTATGGTCGCTCCGTCGTCGCAGCTACGCACTTGCGGCGCTCTCGGGAATCCTCTGGGTGGCAACATTTCTCTGGAGTATCGGGCTGCTGGTCCTGGCTCTTCCCGCCGCGGCAGTACTGGTGAGCCATCTCAAGTCAGCACCCGCACCAGACGAGACCGGCCTGACAGGTGAGCACACGCAACAGGCCCACTCACAGACCGCAGCTTTGACGCTAAGCGCTGTCGCACTGGCAGTATTCGTGGCAGCATTTATCGTCCTGTATCTGGCTACCGGCTATCGGCCGCTGGCGAACATGCGCCACATCCTACAGGCACAGGCGCAGATCATGACGGGAACCGGGCGCGATCACCTCACCTGGACCTTCATGAACCTCTACGAGTTCGGACTCTTCCTCGGGCCGATGCTGGCAGTGACTTCCCTGGCGGGGTTGATCTGCGCGATGTCCTGCAAATCTACAACACTCACCCGGAACCGATGCCGATCGTATAGCGCGATTAGTTACATGGGCGCAGGCTTGCTGGTTGCCTTCCTGCTGCTGGATGCGATGGGCAGTACGCGGGGCGAAGTAGGCCGCATCTGGGTCTTCTTCATGCCATTGTTCGCCCTCTACGCCGCCCATTTGCGGCTTTATCTCGCCGACAAGCTCTGGCGGTGGTACCTCGCCGCACTTCTGGCCGCCCAGGTGGCTCACACCATGCTGCTCTTTGCCTACATCATTCCCGTACAGGCATAGGACACACAGCCCGAGCAACTGCCCCATCGCCTGATTTGCCGCGAGACTATTCTGCACATCTGCCGCCACACGCCATGACATCTGGAGCCTGAGCATCTCCCGGGAGAAAACTGTGGACATTCTCCAATCAATTATCAGCTCATGCGACGCCGATCCCTTCTGCCGGATGCTCCTGCAGATGGCGCCCGACGCCGCTGAGCCAATCTACCTCGCCGGCGGAGCCATCCGCGATCTTCTGGCTGGACGCGAGGTCGCCGACTGGGATTTCACCGGTGCCGGCGCGATGCAAATGGCCCATCAGTTCGCACAGGCCAATGCCACCGGCGTGATCTCACTCCATGAAGATCAGCCGACCGCACGCGTCGCCGTCTGGGATGACAACAGCCAGTGCCATGCCACCTTCGATTTCTGCCAGTT
>CAZCJS010000062.1:0-17745 GCA_964498775.1 uncultured Armatimonadia bacterium | reverse complement strand
GGTGCAGCGAGAGTACTACGTCAACGATGCCGGCACTCAGATCGAGCTCTTCGGCCAGAGCCTCTACGCCCGCTATTCCCAGTCGCTGGGCCAGGAGCCGCCCAGCCAGCGGATGCGCCGCTGAAGCGTGAAGCCCACATTGTTGTCGGCCGTGTCGTTCCAGGCCAACGCCACCTGGTTGCTCAGAACGGCCGAGGCGGTAAAGTCAGTCGGCGCAGAAGGTTTGGTGCTGTAGCGCCATGAAGCCGCTCGGGCCGACCAGTTCGAGGGACCTGCTTCGTTGTATGCCCGCACGCGGTACTGATACATCCCATCAGACGGGAACACGGCATCAACGTATGCCTCGACGTTGGGAGCAAGCTGTAGAACAGTGGTCCAGTCCGCCCAAGTGACAGGGTCCGGCGCGCATGTGACTCGCCGGCGACGCTCCAGAACCTGGCCCGTCTCATCATCTGCATTGTCGGTCCATGTGAGGTAGAGATTGGGATCTTCGTCCTGGCGAGTTGCCTGCAGATTGGTCGGGCGACTGGGCTTTGGCTGCAAGCACTGCACAGGCATGGAAGTCGCCCAGACTGAGTCACCGGCCCCGTTGAATGCTCGGGTGCGGTACTGGTACCATCCCGATCCGGCAAGGTTGCCGTCGGTCCACGCCTCGGCATTGACGGGTTGGCGCCTCATGTTGCCCCATGCGGCGGGCCAGGAGCCATCCGTATTGCGCTTGCGGCGCTGAACCTTGAAGCCGTCTTCATTGCCGGCGTTGTCGTCCCAATTGAGCTCAACGGCATTACCGTTGCGCACGGCAACGGCCGTGATGTCACTGGGAGCTCCCGGTGGAGTGGTTGGTGCACCGCTTGCGAGGTACTGGAGAGGCGAGGCGTAGCCGTGAAAGATCTGAGGATGGTGGCCGCCCCGGCGTACCGTGGGAAGGTAGAGGTAGTCATAGGTCTCCTGGGCCGAAATCCAGCCGTTGGCGTTGCCCCTGGTGTCGGCTATCCCGTTCATAGCCTGGAGCAGGAACCAGGTGAAAATCCCATGGCCGAGGCGCGCATCCTCCAGACATGTCTCGTCGTCTTGGCAGGCGGTGATGACTACGACCGATGGCGTCCAGTCGTTCATGTCCTGAGTGCCGACGCGCTTGACAACATCCTCTGTGAAGCCGTCAGTACCAACCGTTCTCGGCGGACCGAAGCCCCGAACGCGACTGGCTGGATCTCGGGCTCCGGCTGAGGTGATCATCCCGCCGCTGAAACAGCAGTCGAAGAGCAAGATGATCTGCTCGCAAGGAATCTGTGCAACGTATCCGGCGAAGGCATCATCGCTGAGCAAATCAAAATTCTGAACGACGAGATACTCGTCGAAGCCGTCAGCTTCATCTATCGGCCATTGGTCCGGCCCATAGGTGCCATGGCCGGAGAATGAGAAGAGTAACAAGTCGTCATCGTCGGGTTCACCCTGCAGCCGCCGGAGCGCCTCCTCGATGTTGGCGCTGGTGGCGTCTTCGTTGATGACGCACGTGATGTGATCTTCGGTCCAGTGGTCGCTATCCGCCAGCAGCGCGTCCCTGATGGCGTAGGCGTCATCGTCGCAGTACTCCAGATCGGCGCTCGTGCCGACGTAGTCGGATATGCCTACGAGCACCGCCCAGTACTCGGTGACACCGTCACCCGCATAGGCTAGTTGCAGCGGCACCAAACACAAAACGCACAACAACAGCACTCTTACTCCCAGATGAAGCTTCATCCTTTCACACCCCTTTATCGTCTATCTGACTACTGGATTAATGTGCAGCTTCCGCACGGCCGCATTTGAGGACGTGGGAATTGTCTGTACACATGATTATTTCTTCATCAGGAAGTCGTATCCTGCCGGGAAATCAGAAAAATCTTCCCGCCGAGCGGAGAATTTTTCCGGAGGCCCCGTCTGTAGCGCTAGAGCTCTGTTTCCCATGATTCTGTGATTTTGAAGAGGGATGAAATGACTCGGGCTGGAAGCTGGCGATTGAACAAGCAGAGCTTTTTCAATCGCCACCTGAGCTTCGCAAACGACGCGAAGCTCAGGCCGAGCCACCCATTCATAAATAGTCATAAATAGTAATGAGGCGCAATATGTACGGGGCACATCCAAGCGCCTTTACCCCGTGCTTCAGTAGTAACAGCGCACTAGAGCGCCAGATACGGGTTCGCATCACACAGACCTCTCCGAATGATTTGCACCAACTCAGGGAGCAGTGGCAATATTTTCGTGGTCGTCGCCGGACCCAGGTAGGAGTCGGCTCGAGTGAAAAGGAATGATGTGGGTGCCAGCACAGATTGTCAGGGAGGTCGGGAACCGATGGAGAAGCTGCGAGTGGCTGCAGTGCAGATGCAACATGCGCCGGGTGCCAAAGATGCGAACATGGCCAAGGTGCGCGGCTTTGTGGAGCAGGCGGTGGAACATGATGTCGAGCTGATCGTGTGCCCGGAGTGCTGCATATCGGGGTATTGGCACTTGCGACATCTGACGCGCGAGGAAATTGTGGCCCTGGCGGAACCGGTGCCAGGCGGCGCTTCGTCTGCCATACTAGCGGAGTTGGCGGGCGACTATGAGATGACTGTGGGCGCGGGATTGCTTGAACTTGCTGATGACGGAAATGTGTATAACACATACTTAGTAGCGACGGCCGATGGAACTATCCAGCGCCATCGGAAGCTCCACGCCTTCATCAACGAGCATGTCTCGTGTGGGTCGGAGTTCACGGTCTTCGACACGCCGCACGGCTGGAAGGTGGGGGTGCTGATCTGCTATGACAACAACATCGGGGAGAACGTGCGGGTTACGGCTCTGGAGGGCGCGCAGATACTGCTGGCCCCGCATCAGACGGGGGGCTGCGACTCTCCCGACCCGGCGACGATGGGGCTGGTAAGCCGGGACAAGTGGGAGAACCGCCACAACGATGCAGAAGCAATTGAGGAGGAATTACGAGGGGAGAAGGGGCGCGGGTGGCTGATGCGGTGGCTGCCGACGCGTGCCCATGACAACGGTATCTTCCTCATTTTCAGCAACGGCGTGGGCCCGGATGACGACGAGATACGCACCGGTAATGCGATGGTCCTCGACCCCTGGGGGCGCATCCTGGCTGAGACGTGGAAAGCCGGCGACGATATGGTGATCGCCGACCTGGACCCGGCGCTGCTGGAGCACAACACAGGAAAGCGCTGGATAAGGACGCGGCGGCCGGAACTCTATGGGCCTCTGACCGTACCGACAGGGCTGGAGGAAGATACCCGCACCGTGCGCTTCGACGGAAAAGGGGTCTGAATTAGTATTCCCCTAGTGACAGAATTGCTCCATATCGCGTATAATACTAGCGCAGGTAGTTGCAGGAATTCGCGAGGCCATAGTCTTCTGCGCAGATACAGACCGTCCCGTTGCCGCGAAGCGGCAAGGAAGGGAAATCGGCATGAACCGAACTGCCAATTTCGTCGTAGCAGTGTCTATTTTCGTTGCGTTTTCCGCAACGACCTGGAGCTTACCATACGACGCCCATATTCCTGACAACGCCGAGGTGAAACAGATAGCTCCGGATGAGGAACACCCCGGCCCCCGCGAGCAGTATTATGTGGGCGGCGTGCTGCTGGGTGAGCGCGAATGGTTCCCTGGCGGCACTGCACTTCTCCATGAGATGGTTTTTCCTCTTGACGAGGGCACCGGCAAGCGTTGCACATTTGCCATCCACCGGATGTTTGATGCGCAGGGCAGACAAGTGTCCATGGCGACTGAGTACCAGAACGGCTGCACGGGACCCTCGCAACGCTGGTCTGAGGATGGCAAGGAGGAGTTCCTGTACCTGTTGCAGGGGCAAGTCGTGACTAAGGAGCAGTATACGCAGCTCTGGCAGCAGGATAAGGAGATGCCGCCGCCTGACCTATTCCTGCACCTAGGCATCTTGCCCCGACCGGGCTCTCCAGCCGTCGGTATATTGCCGCGCGGGGCTACAGCTGCGGTTGCAGGTGAAACGAAGCTGCCGCCGCTGACCTGGCCGAAGATCACAACGCCCGATGACACCACTCCACCGCAGCCGCCTACAGATCCGACGCGGCCCGCGCGGCCGGGTGTGGTCACCATGTCATCAAGCCCGATGGGATGGTTCAGCGGGGTTGCCGTCGGCCCGAAGGTCGCGTTCGGAGCGGTAGCGCTGACAGCGCGGTTGACTGATCATAATATTGCGCCGAACACAGAAGTTGAGATTACATGGCGTTTCAATGATGGAGACCAACCGCTGAGTATGGCGAGGGGCGCAATCAGGGCGGGAGTGCCGGAGTTGGACAATACCATCATCAACCAGAGCGGGCCGCTGGCTCCTGGTGCCTACAGTGTATTATTCACCGTGGCCGGTAATGTCGTGGGGCGCGGTCAGGTCCATATCGAGGCGCCGCTCGGTCTCGGCGGCCAGACAGCAGCGGATGTGTACATGTCGGGTCTGCAAGGCGTTCAGCGAGCGCTGGCGGCTGCTGATGCTGAGAATATCCAGGAGGCGGGGAAACTGGCCGAATCGGCGCTGAAGCTGCTTGCGGCGGCGATGGCCAACAACCCGCAACTGCCCGACATTTTCCCCGTGCACCAGATCGCAGAGGCGATTGTCGCACTGGCCAGAGTTGATACGGCGTTGGCCGCCAAGGATGCAGTGACAGCTTTAGCCTGGGCGGAACGGGCCTACGGGCACTCGGGGCTAGCGGCGGGTCTGGCCGAAGATGGGCAGTTCAAGGCCGCCGCCGAGAGGATACACCAAGCACTGCCGCCACTGATGCAAGCGCTTGGGCAGTAGTGGGAGCAATTGATCCGCAATATGGGTAATGCACGGAAGGATTGGTGGCATGGGCAAGAGGACCGCTGTAGTGATCGCTCTGACGCTGATAGTCGCCGTCTCGGCACTGGCGCAGGGCAACATCGCGATACCGTTGACATACCGTGGCTCGACATACAATGGATTATATGACCCGGCAACGAAGCAATTGACCTGCAGCGCCGATAACCCGCAGGGTACGTGGAACAGCAATGTTGCAAGCAACGTGCCCAGCATCGGCGATATAGCCGCGGCTGGAACCGCTTACGGGCCCCTGTTCATCTACACGCAGCCACAGAGCGGCGGACCGCGGGTGGATTTCTGCATGTTGCAGTGGCAGACCGGTGAGGCGCTGATACCGGGCAGCAATACGCCTCTGCGCGGCACTATAGGTAAAGGCAGGCTGCTGTACGCGAACTTCGATCTCGGCCCGTACGGCGCGCAGGTGAATGTCGTGGCCGAGGTGGGCGACAAGCGTTGGCTGTACCGCTGGGACATCAGTCAGGGTGGCTGCAAACAGATCGCCGACCCGGCAATTGCACCGCCCGTGGAGAATCCGCCGCCTCCGCCGCCGAACACAATTTCAGGGCGGATAACACACTGGGTTGGCGGCAGCCCCACTTCGTGGCCTACGGAGCGAGGCCTGCGCGGCGTGAAGGTCATTATCGGCAGAGGCATCTACCTTGACATCGTGGGCGCGTTCGAGGACTACGTCAGGCCCACCATCAATGGGCCCGGCGAGGTGGTTGCCGAAGTCGAGACAGGGGCGGATGGCAGTTACTCCGTGGAGGTGCCTGCCGCGAATACTCCCTATACCGTGATCCTGTGGAAGCAATGGTGGGTGCCCATTTTGGGTGATGACGTCGGTGGGCTACCTGCCATATACAACTCCTCATTGCAGAAGAACGCGCTGGAGGCCGGAGGTAAGCACTCGATGCTGAGGTACGACCCCAATATCAAGCATCCTGCTGGTGGCGGGGTCGGCGACGGCGGCCAGACCATACAGATAACAGGCGGGAAGTTCTCGTGCCAGGTTCCGGAAGGTTACACGATCGCAGGCTCACAGGATGATCTGTTCATGCTGCGCGGTCCCGAAAAGACCGGTATCGTCGGGATCGGCGTGCCTGAGCCGGTTGGTGCGGCAGAGTTACCCGACTTCGCCACCGGTGTTATTGACGGTCTGGCACCGGAGATTGGTATCTCCGATCTCCACATCGAGGCGAATCAAGCCGTGCAGATAGCGCCGGGAGTACCCGGTCTGATGCGTGTAGCTAAAGGCGTACTCAACGGCAAGCCAGGGCATTTCGCATTCCTCGTCTTCAGCACATCGTCACACAGCTATGTGCTGATCTATGCCGGCCAGGATGCCGTCTATGAGAAGCATTTCCCGAGTTTCGAGAGCCTGCTGCAGACAGTGCGGTTCAGATAGGTTGCACATCGGCATCCGGCCGAGGTAGTATGGAGAGCAGCAGGATAACATGTGGGACCGGGATCACTCGGTCCCACTTCGCTGCGGGGATCCGCTAATGGGAGTTCTGGCTCGGCTGCGGCGTTCGGTATTGCACCGTGGGCTCGGCAAGACACTGCTGCATTTGCCGATTGCGACACTGCGACCGTTGGTGCTGGCGGTACGGACGCGACAGTCGGCGGCTCGTGCGTGTGACCTCGGACGCAGAGAAGAGCAACTGCTGTTGCATCTTGGCTCCGGTACCGAACGGCTCACCGGCTGGGTCAATGTTGACCTGTACTTCCCCGCCGAACTGTGTCTCGATCTGACCCGCCCCCTGCCGATCCCTGACGCCTGCGCCGACGCCATTTACTCGCAGCACTTCATCGAGCACATAGAGAAGCCAGCCACGGTGCGTCTGATTGGCGAGTGCGCTCGCATGCTCAAGCCCGGCGGCTGGCTTCGTATTGCGACACCCGACCTGGGAGCGCATGTGAAAGAATACCTCGATAATGTCGAGGCAGGAGCCGCCGATGCGCTGAATGCCGCGATGCGCGCCCATGACCATATCTACCTGTACGATTTCGCGACACTCGCCGGCATTTTCGCGCAGGCAGGTCTCGCAGAGGTTCAGAAAGCGGAGCCGCAGGTAAGCCGCTGCTCGCTCTTGAACGGTCTGGAGAGCCGACTGGTGAATTCGGAGCGGCAAGCGGCCCTCAACCTAATCGTCGAGGGCAGGCGACCTGTTGCAGCATCCGACACCTCAGTGACAGGCCCGTCGTGATGAAGATTGCATGAAGGATGGGAGTGCCGCAACAGCGAAACTGCAGCCCAATGAAATGCAGGCCGATGGCGACCGGATCCGGAGTAGCGAGCAGGGCGGTGCATGGGCGCACTCAGTGGTGGGCATTCGCGGCCGTTTTCGCGCTATGTACGACGGCCTATGTGGCTAACCTGGGTTCCCTGCAGATTGGCCAGCATGTTGATGACAGCATCTACATCAGCGTCGGTCGCGCGCTGCAGGCCGGCCTCGGCTATGTGCGCTACGAAGACCCGACCCACCCTCACGAGCAGCAGTACCCGCCCGGCCTACCAGGGCTGGTAGCAGCAGTGCTATGGGTTAGCGACGGCCGTATTGCAGCTCTCCGCCTCATCCCACTGGTATTCTCACTGGCCTCTTTGTTCCTCGCTGATGCGTTCTTCCGCACGCGCCTGCCGGTAGGACCTGACGGGCGTCCCGTCGCAGCCTGGCGATGGCTGTTGGCGGCGCTTTTCGGCCTCAATCACCTGGTTGTCGGCTATGCGGGCATGGTCATGACCGAGGCACCGTTTGTTTGTCTAACGCTGGCGACGCTGGTCTGGCTGGACCGGCGGGATCACCAGCGGACGGCGAATCCTGAGACTCCTGCGTCTGCAACATGGGTACTGGCCATGGTACTAATTCTTGTGACCGGTTGCTTGCTGCGGACGATCGGCTGGGCGCTGGTTGCAGCCACCGGTCTCTGGCTCTGGCAGCGCCGCGAGCCGCGAACGGCGCTCATCGTGGTTGTCGTCAGCATCGCGTTGCTCTCGCCGTGGATGGTCGCTCAACACTCCTGGACCGGGACGTGGTTTGGGAGCGGCTACCAGGCGGACATCACTGCCAATGCAGGCATGAAGTGGCACCCACTTCTGCGGCCCGTCGAGAATCTCAGTGTGTATGCCTCCACGCTGTTGCCGGAGGCCGTGCTACCGTTCTTTGGCAACCGCATGAGCGCACTTTGCGCACGGGCATCAATGGGCTTCATACCGGGCCTGATAGGAAGCGTATTTTCCACCGTGATTCTGCTTGGTGGTGTCATCCTGGCGCGTCGCAGGTCTGATCCGGCAGACTGGGTCTTCGTCGCTCTCGCGCTGATTCTGCTGATATGGCCGTTCCGCTACACGCGCTTCTGCCTGCCGCTGGTGCCGATTGCGTTGGTGTACCTGGTGGCGGGCGGGTACCTTTTGACCCCGCGTCGCAGATGGTGGGTCTGGGCGGTAGCGGGGCTGGCGCTGGTCGGCTTTCTGGCGCGTGACGCAGAGATGGTAGTCAACCCGCCACATCGGGACTACCCGGACATCGCAGCGCTTGGTCACTTCGTCGAGAAGCACACACCGCCCGCTGCGACGGTACTGACCACACTGCCGTCGGCCATCGGGCTGTACGCGGAACGCGGTGTGATGGATCTGCACAGCGACAAGACCACAGGTGGGCCGGCCGAGATGACGCCGGCTGAGTTCCTGGCGCGGTCAGCCGGCCGTGAGCCGCGTTATGTCCTCCTCTATCCGCAGCGCCCCGGTGAGGCGGTGGAGATACCGGAGTTCCTCAAGCGTGCCCCCTTCAAACACGAGGCCGACGAAGCGCGTTTGGGTGCGCAGCTGTTCCGCATAGAGCCATAAATACGACCCGCTACGCCCCACGCCGTTTTGCCGCAGGGATGCTCACTGCGTACACGGCACGAATGTTGGCATGAACCAGATAGAGGTGGACGAAGTGCTTGCTGCGGTGAGGAGCGTCCTCGGTTGGAGTGCTCACTTATGCCCTCCCGGCGTTTACTTTCCCGCAGTGCCTGTGGTAAACTGCATCTAAGTACGTACACGCCTCGACGCGCCTTCCACACGATCCCGTCGCTGTTGCGTGTGGACGCCGAGCGGGTCGCCAACGCACGCGGGGTGACGAGTATCTCGGACTGCTTCAGATAGCGTGGCTTGCCGGGGGAGACTGCCGCGGGGGAGGACAGCATGCCGTTAGGCTTCTGGGTCAGTGAATTGGCAATAGATGTCGGAACTGCCAACATTCATGTTGCGCTCAAGAATGCCGGCACGGTCGTGCGTGAGCCGGCACTCATCGCCTATGCGGCCAAAACTGACAGGGCCGTCGCATTCGGCGTAGAGGCGAAACAGATGCTGGAACAGGGCGTGGCCGATGTGCGCGTAGTGCAGCCGATGCGCGCCGGCGTAGTCGCTGACCTGAGCGCTGCGGCAACGATGCTGAGACACTACCTCCACAAGGCTCTCGGCCGCCGACCATTGCTCAGCCCGATGGTGCTGACAGCTCACCCGACAGGGGCGACACCGGTGGCGAGACGTGCGCTCGTCCAAGCACTGAGAACAGCCGGCGCGGGACGAGTCGTATCGGTGCAGAAGACTCTGGCCGCGGCCATCGGCGCCGGACTTGCCATAGATGCTGCCGAGCCACAGATGGTCATTGATATCGGGGCAGGCACGACCGATGCGGCAACGCTGTCCATGGGCATGATCTCGGACGGGATCTCGGTACCGCGCGGCGGCCAGAGCCTCGATGAGGCCCTCGTGCGAGCCATCAAGCGCGAGCAGGATATCAAGCTGACAGCTCACGCGGCGGAGGACATCAAGCTCCACGTCAACAGCGTGGACAAGGCACTTGCCGCACAAGCCCCGGGTGGGGCGGACAACATGGGCAGCTTCTCGCACCAGGCCGATGACGTCAAGGCGTTCGGAGTGCGTCTGGATGATGTCGCCGATATACTTGCAGACGCTTGCCTGCCGATAGCCGAAGAGCTGAGTTGGATGGTGCAGGAGCTTCCGGCGAAGGTGCGAGCACAAGTTGCTACGAGGGGCGCCTGGCTTACCGGTGGGACTGCCCTCGTGCGCGGCCTTCCCGACCTGCTCAGCGCGCACATCGGGGTGCCTGTCAGCCAGGCGACGGACCCGATGGCATGCACGATGCTGGGCTTGCAGACCATTCTCAACAATCTCCATGCCCTCTCTCTCGACGGGCGGCGCGTGAGCTTTGCGGGCAGCTCGACCTGAACACGGAGGTTGCGTCGGATAAGCCGACGATGTTGCCGTTCGCCGTTTCCCCCTGCACTTGCTTCCTCACATGCCTTGGCAGGTGCTCCAGCCTCCCGCGTATAAACATATCCTCAACAACCCTGCCGACGCACGCTGTCTGCCCCATCACAGGGAGGCAATCCAATGATCCTGCGCATACTGCCGTGTCTCGCACTGCTTGGCCTCATCGCCGCGACTCCGGTCCCAGGCGTGGAGTTGGTCCTCGATGCTTTCGATTACGCCGATGAGGCCGCCGCCAGAGAGGTTTGGAGGCCGGACGAGCGATCACCGGAGGTCCTCATCGAGGCCCATCGAGACGGCTCCGCCCTGAAAATGTTCGCCAACTTTTCCGAAAACGACCGCCGTGTTGTCTATGACCGCGTCGGCAAGTGGGACCTCAGCCGCTGGAACCGTTTCACCCTCGACATCGCCGCGCCCAACCCCTCCGCGTTTGCCCATTTCACCGTCTATTTCCGCAGCACCGGCGGCTGGTACCGAGGGGGCTTTTCCGTCTCTCAGTCCGGCTGGCAGACTGTGAACCTGTCGCGGACTACATTCCAGGTCGAGGGCTCACCGGCCGGCTGGCACGACATCACCGGCATCCGCCTCGATGCCTGGGTCGGCGCCCCCTTCGACACCTACTACATGGCCGATAATCTCATCGCCTACCAGGACGACATCGTGATCCTGACTGACCCATCTGCATTGACCGGCCAGGGCGAAGGGCGCGCCGCGCAACAGGCCGCAACTCTCATTAGCGGCATGCTCCAGGAATACGGCGTTTACGTTGGCGCTATCGCCGAGGCTGAACTGCTTGCCGGCGACCTCCCTGACAACCCCCTCATTATTCTGCCCTACAATCCTTCCATGACTGAAGGGGCCGTTCAGCGGCTTGTCGAGTACATCGGGAGAGGCGGGAAGATTATCGGCTTCTATACCCTCAAGCGTACGCTCCTTGAGGCCCTCGGCATGCGCCAGACCGGATGGGAACGCCGGGCATACTACGGCCAATTCACGACCATCAAGCTCGCCGCCGACGCCGTCCACGGCCTCCCCAGGCAGGTCGGGCAGAACTCATGGAACATAAGTATCTGTGAGCCGCAAGCCGCACACGCTAAAATCATCGGACAGTGGTATGATGCCGAGGACAAGGACACCGGTTATCCGGCTCTCCTGCTCTCCGACACCGGCGCCTTCATGTCGCACATACTTCTGCCTGATGATCCCGTTACCAAGCGCAGACTGCTCATGGCGCTGGTCGGCCATTTCGTGCCCGAGGCCTGGGCGACCGCCGGGAAAGCGGCCGCGCAACTGCCCGCTCTGATTGGACATCTCTCCGGCGACAGTGCTCTCCAACGTCTCCGCGATTTCTACGCCGCGGATACGGTGCCCCATGAGCTCCAACGCGCCTTCGAGGAGGGCCGCAAAGCTCTGGCAGAGGCCAATGACCTCATCAAGCAGACCACCGCCGCCGAACAATCCGGCGATCACCTCAAGGCCATCCAGCTCGCCGACGAGCGCGACCGCCAACTCCGGGACGCATACGCGCTCATGCACCGCTCGCGTCAGGGCGAGTTCCGCGCCGTCTGGGAGCATTCCGGCACCGGCGCTTACGAGGACTGGGATGAGACCATGCGGGTGCTGGCCGAGGCCGGCTTCAATGCCATCATGCCCAATTCATTCTGGGGCGGCAGTGCCCTCTATGAGAGTAAGCTTCTGCCGGTTTCCCCGATAGTCGCGGAGAAGGGCGATCAGATCGCCGCCGCCGTCGCCGCGGGCAAGAAGTACGGCATACAGATCCATCCCTGGAAGGTGAACTTCCGGCTGGCTCGCGACTGCCCCCAAGACTTTATTGACAGGATGCGGGCCGAGGGCCGCCTGCAGGTCAGCAGGTCCGGCGAGCAAGGCAACTGGCTCTGCCCTTCACATCCGGCCAACCGCGAGCTTGAGATTGCTTCCATGGTCGAGGTGGCGACCAAATATGACGTTGCCGGCGTGCACTTTGACTACATCCGCTACCCGGGTTCCGCAAACTGCTACTGCGACGGCTGTCGCAAGCGCTTCCAGCAGGATACCGGCATCAAGATCACAAACTGGCCTGACGACCTGCGCGATCCGCAGGTGGAGGACAAGTGTCTCGCCTGGCGTGCCGAACAGATCACCATCATCGTGCGCGAGACCACTCGGCGCGTGCATGAGGCCCGGCCCGAGTGCAAGGTCTCGGCAGCGGTCTTCAGCTCGTATCCCGGCTGCTACCTTAGCATCGGGCAGGACTGGGTCAGATGGGCTAAAAAGGGCTACGTGGACTTCCTCTGCCCCATGGACTACAGCAATTCCGACTTCAGCTTCGCGGCGAAAGTCATCCGGCAACTCAACCAGGTCGGCGGGGCAGTACCCGTCTATCCGGGCATCGGCGCCTCCTCATCCAACTCGGCCCTGACCGCCGACCGCGTCGCCGGACAGATCGCCATTGCCCGCAACCTCGGCAGCGACGGCTTCATCATCTTCAACTATACATCGCGCCTCGGCAACGACATATTGCCGGTCCTCGCCAAGGGGGTAACGAGCACGCAGGTTACCGTCCCGCATCACGCCCCGCGCTTTGACTTCGGCCTGCCTGAGCCAACTCCCGGACCGCTCTGGGCCATCGGAGTCAAGCCCGGGGAGCAGATCTCCGGCAGCATAACCCGTCTCCCTGATCGCCCCGGATTGGATTTCGACGGCTTCCTTGCCACACTCAATATCGAGCGCCCGGATGGAACCTTTCTCACCTGGCTCGGCGAGTTCACTGACGAGAAGCCGCTCGGCGACTTCAGCTTCGTCATCGAGGAGCCCGGCCTCTATCGCATCGCCATCTGGGGCTATGGTAATGGCAAGTCACCGAGCCTTGGCACCGGGTCATTCACCGTCCGCAGCATCCCCATCATCGTAGGCGACATCGCACCTGATTTCGCCGTCTTCGTCCCCGGCGGATAGCCATGATGGCCTGTTGAGCCGCCGACGAGTTGCGCACCACGCGCCTTGCACGGAGGCCAGGCAATGATCGCGCCCCACCACCTTTGCTCTTCCCGTTACACTCAAGCATCCCGACTCTGGGGCACAGTTTTTCTTCAGCAGAGGAGGGCAACTGCGCACAATTAAAGAATGTGTTTAAGAGCATGGTATCTCGGTAGAAGGGAGTGTATGGAATGTACTCACTCAGGGGTTACCGAGAGTTGACAGTTCTGCCAATTGCCCTTCTCATCGCAAGTCTCCTTGGCTGTTCCGGCAGCGGCAGCACCAGGGCCACACCACATACGGGTGCGAGTGCCGAAATCTCCGCGCAAGCCGTCTCGCCTGCTCAAAGCGGACTCCTCGGCGACATGGACGGTGACGGCGAGGCTTCCGTGGGCGACGCCATCAAGATTCTACGCATTATCGTCGGCCTCGACCCCGACGACGAACGCGCGGACGCCAATCAGAATGGGAGCACCGATGTCGGTGATGCCATCAAAGTCCTCCGCTGCGTGGTCGGCCTCGACGACTGGCCGATAGGCGACGTGGCCACGGTCACTGTCAATATCACCACGCCTGCTGACAATGCCGAGATAGACCAGGGCACTGCCACCAATATCAGAGCTGAGGTCACCAGCACTGAAGACATTGACAAAGTCGAATTCAGGATTGACGGGGCGCTTGTGGCGACGCGACAAGGCGATGAGGTGGCAACCACGGCCACGAAGGTTTACGTATACTTATGGCAAACCGCAGCAGTTGGGCTCGGAGAGCACGCAATCGCGGTCAAGGCGTACGACAAGGCCGACCTCTCGCACACGGGCACGGCTACGGTGAATGTCACTGTCGTCCAGCCGCCGACAGTGCCGCCGACTGTTGAGATCACCGCGCCGGCTGAGGGTGCCCAGGTCAGCGGCAACTTCGACGTTACTGTCGAGGCTACCCCGCACGAGCCCGGAGCGACCATAGCGAAGGTGGACGTCAGCTTCGCGGGCACGACAAAGACTGTCAGCGGCGCCGCCGGTGCGGTAACCTTCAACAGCGCCGAGGCCCCCGATGGCGTTCAGACCATCACGGCGGTCGCAACTGACAGCTTAGGTGGCACGGGTACAGCCACTGTGACAGTCCACAGCAGCAGCCCGGCAGTTACCTACGAATTCGTTACCACGTGGGGCTCTCGTGGTTCCGGCGACGGAGAGTTCGCGTACCCCGGCGGTGTGGCTGTGAGCACCACCGGGCATGTGTATATAGCAGATACTGACAATCATCGCATCCAGAAGTTCAGCCCCACCGGCCAATTCATCAGCAAGTGGGGAGCTCCTCCTGGCTCCGACGATGGGCAGTTGAAGGCCCCCTCGGGTGTGGCTGTAGATGCAGAGGGAAATGTCTATGTCGGAGATACCGGGAACCTTCGCATCCAGAAGTTCACTAGCAACGGCACATTCCTCACCAAGTGGGGCTCTTTTGGCGACGGTGATGGGCAGTTTTCCCTCCCCGGGGGGGTGGCTGTGGACCCAAACGGAAATGTTTACGTGACAGACGGTCCCAGCCATCGCATCCAGAAGTTCACTAGCAACGGCACATTCCTCACCAAGTGGGGCTCTTTTGGCGACGGCGATGGGCAGTTCAACCGGCCCACCGGTGTGGCTGTGGATGCAGCCGGAAATGTGTATGTAGCAGACTGTGATAACCAGCGTATCCAGAAATTCAGCAACAGCGGCGCATTCCTCACCAAGTGGGGATCTCCTGGCCCTCGCGATGGGCAATTCCAGGCCGCCTTTGGCATCGCTGTGGATGCAGACGAAAATGTTTACGTGGCAGATCCTTACTACGAGCGGGTCCAGAAGTTCACCAGCACCGGCACATTCATGACCAAGTGGGGCTCATTGGGCACCGGCGATGGGCAGTTCGACGACCCCAAAGCTGTGGCTGTGGCCCCAGGCGGTAGTGTGTACGTGGCCGATTCGCGTAACCATCGTATCCAGGAGTTCCAGCCCTATGTAGCGCCTTAGGTTCTCTTTCTGGTGGGCACCGAGTTCGGGCAGCAAGCTCCGTGACAACACGAAGTCTCAGCCAGGTTCCCGCTCTGGAAACGCTTGCGTTGTCCACCAGGGCATGGCTGGGTCTGGGAGAAGATGCGTTCCTCGGCGTGAGATCCTTCCACCACAGCCATTACGTCATCTGCGGCGAGCCCATGCTTGCCTTTACCGACGTCAGTGCCGGGATCTGGCACAAGCACGGAATCTGCAGCTAAAGTTTCCCGTCTTTCTTGAGTAGCGCCAGACCGCCGTTGCAACCGTTGGCTTATCGCCACAAGGAGAAAACTGCATGGCCCACGGAACTGTACGCAGAATCGGTACAACTGTATCGCTCAGTTGCATCTGTGTTTTCGCATTGTTAGCTATCACCCTCCCGATGCACGCTCTCGAACTCGAGGAGGTGACCCGGACCTCACCACGCCTACAAGTGATGTTGCGGCTGACCACCGACGGGCCTATTGACGAGCATCTGCTGCGTGATCTCGGCAACTTGCGCATGAGGCCCGTCAACCCGAACCGCCACAGCGCCATCGGAGCGACTGAGCTCATTGTCATTGCCCCTGCCGGCTCGCTCAAGAAGGCCGGCAACATCAAGGCAGTAACCGAGCTGGAGTGGCTCAAGCAGTACCCGGTCGCGGCCCACAGCTTTACTTATTTCGAGTACGTCGGCCACGCGCCACAGGAACAGATGACCTTCACTATTGCGCTGCCTGGCAGTGCCCCCGGGCGCACTCGCACGGCTGTACACGTATTCTGCCGGCCCGACGTGCAACCGACTATCACCGCCGATGACGTCGGGAATGAGTTTGCCACCATTACGCTCGCCGACGTGCAGCCCGGACAGATGGTGCATTTCGACTGTTTCGCGAGCTACGAGTACGATGCTGAGCAAATAATGCTCCGCTCTGCTTTCTTCCTTCCCTCTACAGCGATGCCGCAGAGCTGGCCTGCCGAGGCGCAACCGTTTATCAAGCCCGGATTCCACATCGAGAGCGAATCGCAGGCGATCCGCGACGCAGCTACCGAGATCAAAGCTACCAAGCCCGCAGGCCTTGACGGCCTTATCAATGCTACAGTCCAGTACGTCAGCAGACATGTACGCTACAACAACGATAAGCGGGACAAGTACTTTGGGGGCAAGTTCATCTACAATAGTCCTTGGGAGATGTGGCAGGGAGCGGAGCAGACGCTGAAGACTGGCACTGGCTGCTGTCCGGACTCTGCGGAGTTGAAGGTGGCGCTCTTACGGGCCTTGGGGGTGCCTGCCCGCACGGCAGTGCACACCGGGCATCTCTATGCGGAAATCTGGATCCCCGACCTGGGCTGGATCACAGACGGGCCGATGTTTAACATCCCGCTGCTGCGCTCACCGGACGCGGACAATCACACTTATTTCGACTGGTCACCACGGGTGCCGGTCCGTTGTGCCGGCTGGGGTGGCAGACCGACGCCCTTCGCCACTCTTCACCCGGGTATGATTATCGCCCAATGAGCGACATTTGCGGTTGGCTTTCGCTTTGCCATTTTCCCTTCCCGCTGCACGCAAGCATGCCGACTCCGGGGGACAGTTTTTCTTCAGGACGGGAGGACAACTGCACACAATTGGAGAATGTGTCTATAAGCATGGTATCTCGGTAGAAGGGACTGTATGGAATGGACTCACTCAGGGGTTACCGAGGGCTGACACTTCTCTTACTTATCCTCCTCGCTGCAAATCTGCTTGGCTGTTCGGGCAGCGACGGCAGCAAGGTTACACCTCAAGAAGCAGTTGGCAGTTCTGCACGCTCTGCGCAAACCGTCTCCCCCTCACAGGCGCGACTTCTGGGCGACCTCGACGGTGACGGCCAGCCCTCAGTCGGCGACGCCATCAAGATTCTACGCATTATCGTGGGCCTCGACCTCGACACTGAATGTGCCGATGCCAACGGAAACGGGAGCACCGACGTCGGCGATGCCATCAAAGTCCTCCGCTGCATCGTGGGCCTCGACGACTGGCCGCTCGGGGAATGTGGCGGTGGGGGCGGTGATCCCGGCGAAGAAACCACCGGTCCCGACGGGCAGACGCTTGTATGGGTGCCCGGAGGCAGCTTCATGATGGGCAGTGAAGATGGCAGGGACGACGAACTACCGGTGCACCAGGTAACGCTGGACGGGTTCTGGATTGGGAAGTGTGAAGTCACCAATGACCACTACGCGGCGTTTCTCAACCAGGCGCAGCCTGCCGATGTGCACGAGTGGCTCGGTATAGACGATGACACCTGCGGAATTGAGCATGTCGGTGGCGTTTACCAGGCGAAGTCCCAACTTGGTCAACACCCTGCCGTTGATGTCAGTTGGTACGGGGCTCTGGCTTACTGTGACCACTATGGCTACACTTTGCCGACCGAGGCACAGTGGGAGTATGCCGCTGCAGGGCTGGGTGCCCGGACCTATCCATGGGGTGCCGACTGGGATCAGGAAAAGTGCTGCAATTTCTACAACACCGGCCCGTTTGGCAACACGTTTCCGGTGGGCAGCTTCCCTGCAGGGGTAAGCTGGTGTGGCGCGCTGGATATGGCGGGGAATGTCTTTGAGTGGTGTGCGGACTGGTACAACGCAGACTACTATCA
>CAZCJS010000061.1:0-17930 GCA_964498775.1 uncultured Armatimonadia bacterium | reverse complement strand
GGCTTGCTTTCGAGGCTCTTGCCAGGGCCTTCATTGAAGAGCCTGCGGATGAGTGGTTTGCTATCCGATGGCTCTGGCAGCCACGGCGGGACATCATGGCCTCGTTCCAGCTGGTCGAGAACTCGTCGCATCGCACGGAACTCCAGACTGTGGTAGGAAATAGTTATAAGCCTACCGCTCTCTGGCCGGAGTGCTTTGACCATCAGCTCCAGCCCCTCTTCGAGGTTTTCGATCTCCCTATTCACGTGGATCCGAATGGCGAGCATGGCGGATGCCGGTTGTCGTTTGCTCTTGGAGCGATTAGCGCCGGTCGCTTGGGTAATGATGCTGGCGAGTTCGGCGCTGGTCTCGATGGGCCTGTTTTGCCGTGCCGAACAGATCGCGCGTGCTATCTGGCGAGCCTCACGTCCTGTCTGCGTGCTTCTCAAGATGTCGCGCAGTTCGCGTTGGTCAGCCGTGTTGAGAAGCTCGTGGGCCGTCATGCCTCCCGCACTGGGGTCCAGTCTCATGTCCAGGGTTGTGCCCGAGAAGCCTATGCCGTATTCGGGTTTGATGAACTGAGGCCGAGCCAGACCGGCGTCTAGAAGAATACCGTCGGCATATTCCACACCGGCTCGCATCATTATTTCAGGGAGCTGTGTGAAATTGGCATGGAAGAGAGAGACTCTGTCGGCGTAGGGCGCAAGCCTCTGTTCGGCACGGGCGAGCATCTCCGCGTCCTGATCAATGCCGATGAGCTTTCCTGTCGGAGCCGAGTTGTTAAGGATCGCTACAGCATGGCCGCCGCAACCGACGGTTGAGTCGATAATAAGTTTGCCCGGTCGGGGCGCGAGCCACTGCAAGGTTTCGGACAACATGCAGGGGTGGTGATCATGATGGCTCATCCGCTCCCACCTCGGCCTGGTGTTTGCAGCCTTCAATCAACATGGTCTCGGCCCGGTTGTAAAGATTGTCGGGGTTGTATGGCTCGCCCAAAGTAGCCTCGGGCCATAGCTCGAGCCATTCACAGTCGCCGTCAACCATGTGGATGATGTCAACGCTGGGATGGGCAGAATGCAGTTGTCCCCGCGCCATGTAGGCAGGCGGCAAGCGCAAGCGGGATTGCCCGTCGAGGGTTACACTTGCACTGGTGGCTATCATTTGCCGATACACCTTGCGCCTTTCCCAGGGTGTGAGGGCGCGTTGTGCCATTGCCGTTGTTTCGCTGCAGTGCTTGGCCCAGTTCTCTTCGTCGAAAATGAGAATCGAGCTCTGAGGTCCCAGGGCGATGACGACCTCTTTGCCAACTACGTCCACATGGTAGTCTTTCAAAGCCACTCGCGAGTCGGTGACTTTGACACTGACCATTCTGGCTGTAGTGGGGCCTTGTATTGCAGTTGGCATCCGTGGTCTCTCTGGTCTCATTCGGGCCGGTTAGCTCTATAGGAGTTGAATGTATTACCGCTTTATTGATACTAAAAAACTGAAAAAATATAGCTATTGCCCGCTGAAACCTTCAATCTCCTGAATGAGTATATCCGGTGAGGTCTGCGATGTCAATGCCCTGGTCAGGAAAATGCCGGCTTTTTTTCTTGACGGGAGGCACCACGCGCCGAAGCCGTGCAATCATGTGGAAAGCAGCGCTTGGGAGATAATGAAGACGGGGCCTTTTCGGGGCCCCGTTTGTTGATGGGACAACCATTACTGAGAGGGCGTCGTCACTTGAGCATTGACTGCGTGCGCCGGCCTGATGCGTCTACGGAGATGACGCTGAATTGGTAGTCTTTGTCAGGACGGAGGAACTCGACTCTCGCCTCGTGGTCTGTGACCAGTTGGACATCCAGAGGCGTGCGCCGGATCAGCCCATCGGCGGCGCTGAACTCGACCTGCGTTGTAGCAGGAACATCCGTCTGCCACGTGACGAGTGCCCAGGGCTGGGCACCGTGGAGGCCTTCCTGCGCCGGCTCGAGTCTGACGGCAGCTTCCGTGACCTCTGGCACCGTGTGCTTTGCGCCCGAGGCGATGGTCAGCACACCGTCCTTGTAGGAGGTGACCGGCTGTTTCTCGCCATGGATTAGCTTGCGGGCATCCTGGGCGAGAAGCTGGAGACCCTCTGATGAAGAACACTCGAGGGAGACAGTATCACCTTCCCAGCGGGCAGTGAGATAGTCCAGAGGATGCGGCGCGGCGAAGATCAGTTGGTCGCCCCAACCGAGGGTGGAGCCGGTCTTGACTGAGGCCTGAACGATCTTGCCCTCGGCGTCGCAACGAATCAGGGCCAGTTCGCCATCGAAGAGGAAGTCGCCGTAGTGCCTTTTTTCGGGACCCTCGTGCGAGATGAGGAAGTAGTCGGTCCAGGTGGTGACGGCGCGCTCAGCGCGCAGAGCTGCGACACGCTGGATTTCGGCATCAGTCAGCAGGTATGCCTGGAGCTCGCGCATTGCCAGGCGGCCGCCGTCGGTGCGCTCGACATATACGGAAATGCGGTTCGTTGTCACCGGGTCGAAGGAAGTGCTCGTTGCAGTATCGGGCTGGCGGGCCGTCTCAGCGTTGGCTACGTTCCGCCAGTCCTGCCCGTCCCAGTATTGGATGGCCATCTCGGTCGGCGGGTAGATGATGCCGCTGCCGTTGAAGGTGCCGTGATGAGCTACGACCGTGTTGAGTTCCGTTGGCTTGCCGAAGTCAACGCTGAAGCGCCCGGCCAGGGGTTTGCCCGGCGTGTATGGAGCGGAGTTGGCGGCATCACCTATCGTGGTGACGCCGATCTTACCATCAGTGAGCATTGTTCCGGCCCCGTCGCCAAAGCTGATGCCCTCGCCTGCAATGAGTTCTATGGAAGCGCCCATGCCGGCGGCCAGGTTATCGCCGAGGTTGGCCCTTACCGAGGTCGGGTCGTGAGCGCAGCGATCCAACACGCAGTCAATCTTGATACCGGCCGCGTGCGTGGGCTCGAGTTCAGCACCTGCTGAGGTGACCGGCAGGGGCTTGACAGTGACCTGCGCTCTTGCGCTTTCAGGAATTGGGAATAGCACGTCGTAGAAGCTGACTGGGGCATCGGCTTGACGGGTATAGACGGCGACGGCGGACTTGGTGCGCTTGAAGGTGCCGCCAGTGACGATCCACCCGAGCATGGCCGGCCTGGTCATGCAGTCTTCTTTGAGCATTGCGGTTTCCTGGGCTTCGACAAAGGCGGCCTGCATCCCGTCGGTATAGGCAGGAATGACTCGGACATTGGCGGTGCCTTGGTGGGTTGATGAAGCGGCCAGGGTCGTATCATCGAGCACGGCCTCAGCGCCATCTGACTGCGTGGGGCCTGCAAAATGGAAGAACTGTTCGTACTTGTGGCTGCCCGTACCGGTGAGCAGGTCGGAGAGTATCCAGTAGTCTGCGAAACCTGCCGGGCTGTGCTTGGTGAAGAAGATTTTGCGTCGCTGGATGATGTCACTGTCTGGGAAGCCGGCGTGAGCACCGTCCACGAAATCGAAGCCCCGGGTAGTGAGCCATTCGCAGGGCATCAACTCTGCGCCCCAGCCCGACATCTTCTCATCAACCTCGATGGTGTTGTGCAGGGCCGTGCGGTAGCCCCAGCCCAGGAAGTAGTCGCCTGTATCAGTCAACAGCGGCTTGCCGCAGGCATAGAGGTCAAAGTGACAAGCGTCGTAATGAGCATGGCCGAGGGCCTGTGGCGAGAGGTCGAAGTAGAGGTACTTGCCGGCATCGGCATCCCAGCCGTTGCGCATGATGTAATAGCCGGTGCCGGGGAAGCCGATCGAGGTGGTCTGCGGTTGGGCGCCGTCGTGCCCCTCGTAGATTGCCAGGGCTGCCTTCGCGCGGTCATAGATGTCTCCTATGGCATTGACGCGCTCCTGCTGTTCGGGCGTGAGTTGGCTATGTATGTACGATGTCAGTACCGCTCCTATGGTCGGGCCCCAGTCAGCTCGGCCATAGGAGTCGCCGATATTCGGCCGCCCCCCGTTAGGCATGGTCGTCCACAGCACGATGCGCATCATCTTGCCGGTCTGCGTCTTAATCATCGTGGCGAGTTCGGTGAAGTCGCCGCTCTCAGGATTTGCCTCGATGAATTCCAGGGAGCGCATCGCCCACGGTGTGGGAACGTTCTGATAGGCGATAGAGTGTGTGTCCCACGCACCCTCCGGGGTGACGCGCTCGACAAGACTATTACGGAGAGACTTCTCGCCCTGCAAGAGCCATTGCGACGCCTCTGAGAACTCCGGGAACATAACGGCCGCTGCAATCAGGCCGGGGTAGGACACCCCCGTATACGTCATCAAGTCACGGGCGTGGGAGATGAATAGCTTCCAGAACGCCATGTGCATCTCGGGCGTCAGAGACGGGGACTTGCGGATGACCTCGTAAGTGGCGATGCAATTACACAGCCGGTTACGGACCTCCATTCCGGAATTGACGATTTTCCCATCGCGCACGTAGCAGTAGCCGCGCCACATCTGCTCGACCCAGCTTGTGATCATATTGCCGGCTTCGACTGCGTACTTCTCATCACCGCTCTCGCGATAGATGTAGGCCAGTTGCGGGAGCATGTTTAGCTGATTGAGGTACAGATTCCAGGTGAAACTTTCACTCGGATTCTCGATCCACTTGATTACCGGGTCCAACTGGTAAGTCTCGGCTACACCCTTGTCGTTGTTGCTCTGGGTGAAGATGTGCTTGAGAATCTTGTCGTCGGCATATTCCGTGCTGGTGGACTTGAGTTGCACCATGGAGTTGCCTTCGGAGATGCCGGGGAATTTGGCTTCCGGCACGAAGGGCTTCTCGCGAGTGGCGAAATGCTCAACCAGGAGTTGGTGAGCTTTGGTCAGATCATTGGCCTTTATCGCGGCGTCGAAATCCGCGAGTCCCGGATAGGCGGGGCGCACCAGGCGCAGGACTTCCTCGTCGGGAAGCTCCCGGTCCACCGGCGGATGCTCAGAGTCTTGCGCCGCGATCGGGAGGGCCGTGCATATGAGTATTACTGCGAGCAGCACATACGGGTTCATGATGTTGGCTCCTCGGCTATTGGCAAGTATTAATGGGGCGGATGATACGAAAGATTCATGTGGGTAATCCGACTACGGCTCGGAAAGCTCGTCGAGTTCTACCTGCTCGTGTTCTGCAATGTCTTCAGGTTTGGTATTGTGTGGCGATGCGAATTCATCGCGGGCGGCCCAAGCGTGTCTTGTATCACAGTCAATGCCTGTTGGCCAGGTTCCGCACCGTTCTTTCGTTGTATGCGTATCTGACACCTGCACAAGAGGTATGCGCGCCGCTTTGCAGGTACCTACTCAATTGGAGGCGTGTAGGCTCCGGCCGCTTCATAGACAGCGAGGATGTTGTCGGTAGAGATGTCGTCCATGAACTCCTGACTGGGGCCGCAGATGAAGCCGCCATGCGGGAACGTCTCAAGCCGTGACCGTACCTGCGCCTTCACATCTGCGACCGTCCCGAACGGCAGCGTCTGCTGCGTGTCTATCGAGCCATGAAAGCAGATGTCGTTACCGAATTCGCGGGCGAGCCGCTCGGCGGCCATGTCCCGGGCCCGAACCTGCACCGGATCGAGTGCGTCCATCCCGATCTCGATGAGGTCGGGAAGGAAGTCATGGACACTGCCGCAGGAATGGAGCATGACCTTGAGACCGTAGCTTTTGGCCTGGGCGAACAGGCGGGCCAGATGTGGCTTGATGAAGTTGCGGAACATTTCAACGCTTATCAGTGGGCCCGTTTGGCCGCCGTAGTCATCGCCCATGAAGAATATGTGCATGTGTCCGCGGGCGGCCTCGAATTGCCTCCGGCATGACTCCATGTAAAAATCCACGATCCGCGTCAGCAGCGCCTCGGCCACAGCCGGATATAGGGCCATCGCCGTCAGCAGCTCTTCCATCCCCATCATGTACATCGCCATGCAGAAGAAAGGCGACCATGCGCCGCCCATGACTGCATGGTCTCCGCCCGCCAGACAGGCGTCGTGGACTAGTGAGTAGTCCCACCAGTCCGGATCGGGGAAGGGATGGTGGGCCTCGATTTCAGCCACGGTCGTCGCCGTGGACAGCACCGTGTGGGTAACACTGGCGGCATAGGTGCCGCCGGGATTCAGCGGCACACCCCAGGCATCGCACTCGCGACCATCGGGGAGGTAGTGGTGCTCAGGGCCGACGTAGGTGCGGCGGTCTCTGACATCGCGGATGTCCACGCCGAGTGCAGTGAGCAGGGCCTCGTAATCGGCTACGCCGAACTGCTGTTGTAGCCGTCGGGTAACGGGGCGAAGTGCCCAGTAGTCAACTGGCACGCGGTCAGGTGTGCGGTGCTCGATGGCGGCGATGACCCGTTCCCGCGCAAGCATCCCGTCCCTCCGTCAGATCAATGTGACATGCCCGACTCAAGTTGGCATTAACGCTGTCGTCGGCAGACTGCTGCGCACGTTTCTTCGCGGTTGCAGGAGGAGATTCCTGCGCCGCAGAAGCCCTTGGCGGATCCGGATCGGAGGTTACAGGAGGCTTGGCAGACAGGACCTTGACGCTGTCCTAAGTATGGGCTACCATAGTGCTACTATGGCTACTCGTAACGTAGCGACCAATCGGAAGGCACGCCATGAGTACTTCGTGGACAATAGCTACGAAGTAGGCATCGAGTTGCAGGGGTGTGAAGTCAAGTCGTTGCGCACGGCGAATGTGAGCCTCAACGAAGCTCATGCGCAGATTGCGGATGGCGAAGTCTGGGTCCACGGAATGCACATCAGCCCGTATAAGAACACTGCCGGCGCGGATGCACCTGACCCTATCCGCAAGCGCAGGCTGTTGCTCAAGAGACGAGAGATCGAGAGGCTCGACAGGCAAGTACGGCAGAAGGGCTATACTCTGATTCCGCTGCGTGTGTATTTCAATGAGCGCGGCTATGCCAAGATGGAGTTGGGACTCTGTCGCGGCAAACGCCAGTACGACAAACGCCAGACTATAGCGGAGCGTGACATAGAACGGGAGACTGAGCGCACTCGGCGGGAGTTCGAAAAGATGGGTGGATAGCAGCCTCCACTAACAGCCGCTCAAGTGATCGCATTCATCTATATTCTAGATTCCAAGGTGGCTAAATGAGACATGCCGAACATCCTCGTCGTTGAAGACGACTCGCAGTTGCGGAAAGTGCTTACCAACAGACTCGACGAACTCGGCTTCACGTACGAAGCGGCCGGCAACGGGCGGGAAGCACTGCGGAAGCTCTGTGAGGCAACCACTCGAGGCGAAATCTACGACTGTATGTTGCTGGACATCGTTATGCCGGAGATAGATGGCTGGCAAGTGCTTGAGGCGGTCAAGAAGAACCCCCTCTGGTCGCCCATGAAGGTCGTGGTGCTGACCGGCTATGCCAATGCGCCCAGTGATGTGTCCAAGATCGCCAATTACGACGGGGTCCACATCGAGAAGAAGGGGCACTTCATCGAGATAGTCGGCGAGTTGCTCGACAGGTTGCTTAACGTCGAGTGAGCCGGCAGTTAGTATGGCGGTCTGCAGTGCCGCCGAATGCGGGGGCCAGGTCAATACTTGCGGGAGGCGACAATAGCGCCTCCCGTGAATTGTATCCGGGGGAAATCGCGGATTTCCCACGCGGAAGCAAAGCTTGGTCTAACGAAGACCGAATTGCACTGTTGCGGGAAAGGAAGCTCAAGGTGAAGGTGACGGATAACAACAGCCGAATGCCCGAGTGGCTGCGAGTCAAGGTCGGCAAGCAGAAACAGAGCCGGACAACACAGAGACTACTTCGCAGGCACGGCCTGAACACGGTCTGCGAGAATGCACGCTGCCCGAATATCGGTGAGTGCTTCTCCCATCACACAGCGACGTTCATGCTCATGGGAGAGACTTGTACGCGCAACTGCCGCTTTTGCGCAGTCAACCACGCCGCTCCCGGTGAAAAGCTCGGCCCCCTCGATGCTGATGAACCCCGTCGCGTAGCCGAAGCAGCCGCTGACCTGGGACTGCAATTTACAGTCGTTACATCGGTCACACGCGATGATTTGGTTGATGGGGGAGCGGCGCACTTCGCTCATACCATCCGTGCGCTTAGAAAGCGGCTGCCGGCTGGCGGCGTGGAAGTGCTTACGCCGGACTTTCAGGGCGATGAGGAGGCGCTGGAAGCAGTGCTTGCGGCAGGGCCGACGGTCTTCAACCACAATGTCGAGACGGTCCGCGAGATGACGCCAATCCTGCGACCACAGGCGGACTACGAGAGGTCTTTGCAGGTACTGACCAGAGCTGCGAGGAACAATGGCGATACAGTGGTCAAATCGGGCTTCATGGTCGGCGTCGGGGAAAGCGATGAGCAGTTGCGGTACCTGCTTGACGCGCTGGGACGGGCAGGATGTGACATCGTCACCATCGGCCAATACCTGCAGCCGACCCGGCAGCACCTACCGGTGGATAGGTATGTAGCCCCGGAGCAGTTCGACGAGTATGCGCGATGGGCTCAAGCCGCCGGTATCAGGGAGGTCAGCAGCGGGCCCTTTGTCCGCAGCAGCTACCACGCCGGAGAATTGGCCTCTGCCGTGCTCAAGTCCAGAGGGATAGGCGACGAATAGCACGCACCCATGCGCCGCAGTCCGACCTTCGTCGAGCGTCATGCGACAGACACTCCAGACAATCGCGGTACTGGTAATCATGGCCGGGCTGATTGCTGTCGGCCTGCTGGTTGCGGGTCAGAGCGGCTGGGTGCATAAACGCGTCCAGGAGGCCGCCGCGCGACAACTGGCCGACATGACCGGCCGCGAAGTTCGTGTCGGGCCTGTTAGCGGCAACCTCTTTAGCTCCCTCGAGATTCGCGGTATTTCCCTGGCCGAAGAGCGCAAGATTGGTGACGGTGCGATTCTGTCCGTCCAGAGGGTTCGGCTCAAGTACAATCTGGGTGCTATGCTTCAGCGTAGCGAAGCCCCCGCAGCCGCCGTCCGCGAAGTGCACATAGACGGGCTCGACATAACCGTGGAACGCTACGTTGACGGAACCCTGAACCTCGAGAGACTTCTGCCGCCGTCGGAGAAGCCGGTCGCACCGGAGGATCAGTTCCACGGATTGGTGTATCTTGAGGGCGTCAACGTGCATTACACGGACCGGGATGAGATGTTCGGCCGCGAACCACTTGACGTTGACCTCGCCGGTATCTCCGGCTGGGTGGACCTCTCGCGTATCGGATGGATCAAGGCCCAACTCTCCGGCGAGGTCAGTGGTGGAGAACTGGGATACATCGCGCTCGAAGGCCTGCTGCATCCCGATAGCGGCCAGTTCAGTGTGGATGCCGACATAGCCGACTTGAATCTTGCCTGGGCGCAGTCACGCTTTTGGCAGAACCCCGATGTCGCAGTCAGGAACGGTGCAGCCGATATCAAGGCTTCCGTGTACAATGTCGAGCTGCCCGGGAGCGACGTCAGCTTCTGTGTGCATGCCGATCTCGAGCCGACGGACGTGGCGGTGACGGCTCTCGGCTCGGACATCGTCCGCATCTCAGGCCCGGTGACAGCCACCCCCCATGGCGCTCTTACCGACGGCTTGCATCTGGCCTGGCAGGGCAGCGATATGGATATCGCCGGCAGTATTCTCTACCTCGATGGCCCGACACTGGACCTGCAGGTGCATGCGCCTCGGCTTGATAGCGGGCGCGTCCTGGCCGCGCTGCCTGAGGAGAGTGTCGCCGAACTGCCGGAGATCGCTCTCAGTGGGACTGTCGGGCTTGAGGCGAGTATCATCGGAACTCCCGATCATGCCGCCGTAGATGCTCACATCAGCGTCCCCGGAACTATCGCTACGGATGTGTCTGAAGATCTCCATATCTCGGCCGAAGACCTCGATGTCAGGATCTCTCTTCTGGATACTGCCAACCCTGCTGTCTTCGCGGAAGTGGATATCGGGAAGCTTGACCCCGGCACCATCGTTTTGGGTAGCGATGCCGGCAACGGGGAGGAGCGCTGGCCGCGGACAGTTACGGTATCGCCGCTCGAAGACCTGTCCGTGCGCGCGGAATGGGCTCGCGGCGAACCACTGATCCATACCGACATAGCGCTTGATACCGCGAGCGTCGGAGAGGTCGCAGTGAACGACATCGCCGCCGAAGCCGTTGTCGCCGGGAAAGCCGTGCACTTGAGAAATCTCAGGGCAGACCTGCTCGGGGGCGACATGCACGGTGAGGCAGTTGTAGATTTCAGTGGCGAGCACCCGGCGGTCTATAGCGAGGCGACGCTCTCCGGCATTGACCTGGCACAGCTCGAACAACTGCCGCAGAGTCTGACGAAACTTCCCGGCGTTCCCCGTGGTACTGTGGATGCCTCAATCGCTCTGGAGTACGCCGACGAGCAGCTCAGCTCCGCTACGAGTATAACCTGCGATGCACTCGGTTACGAGCAGTGGGATGTCGCGCGTGCAGCCGCGTTGCTGAGACAGAAAGGCAACATCATCGAGGTGCTCACTGCCTTTGCATCCGATCCACTTGCTACCGTGTGGGCCAAGGGGGATATGTCCATAGCCTCCGAGGCCCCTGGCCGGCAATTGGCTCTCGACGTGCAGGTCGCCGAAGCGCAACTCGACGAACTGCTCGGTCGCCTGGATGTGGATGATGTAAGTGGAGTGCTCTATGCCCAGGGGCAGTTGAGAGGGAGCATCGAGGCCCCGACCGTATCCGCCAACGCCGCAGTGTTCGAACCTGCCTACAGAGAATACGAGCTCGACGCCATCTCCGCGGAACTCGTCGTCGATTCCGATACCCTTCACTTGGAACCGGTAATGGCCACCAGAGGCAGAGCCGCCGTTTCCGTGACAGCTTCGTTGTCGCATTTGTCCGGCTTGATTGCCGACAAAGACGCCACGGACGCTCCCATTGCCGGCAGCTTTGACATCGGCGGTGTCCAGCTTGCCGAAGTTGCCGAGCTGTTCGAGTGGGACAATGGCGACATTGACGGCCTCGCCGAGGTCAGCGGCATGTTGAGCGGCACGCTCAATGCTCCCGTCATATCCGGCACCGCCAACGTTGCTCATGCCCTTACCTCGACAGTTGACATCACCGAAGCGAAGATCCCGTTCAAGTTCGTGGACAACACACTGGCCGTGGATGACGCCGTTCTGCAAGTTCAGGGGGCGGAGTTACATGCCTACGGCACAATTGAGTTCGCCGAGCCACCCGTTCTCTCTGCACGCCTTTCCGCTACCGATATCTACCTCGAAGGTATCCATCACCTTCGTCGTTATGGCATAGGCATATCCGGCCTTGTGCAGATCCCCGTCGCCAGGGTGGAAGGTCCTTTTGACGCACTCGTCGGACAGGCATTGGTTGTGAGCAAGAAGATCAGCATTGACAACGAGACGGTTGAGAACCTGGAGGCTGAGGCTACCCTCGCCCACAACGTATTCAGACTCGAGCACATGGATTGCGCGGTGGGCGAAGGCAAACTGACCGGCAGCGGATTCTACGACGCCGAAAGCGATGAGATTATCGCTGACCTCACCATCAGCGATGGCAGCGTCTCAGAACTGCTCAGCGTAGCACGACCGGTAATCGCCGGAGCGACTTCCGCAGGGATGAACGCGGAGAAGCAACGGCGCTTGCTGCGCAACATCCAGGCGGCATCTCTGCGGCTCGATGGGCAACTGACGAGTCGCACCTACGTCCAAGGTACTCTCCAGGAGCCCGATGCGACGGTTACGATGACGCTGACTGAGGCCGCCTTTGACGGAGTTGATATTCCCGATGTCGAGGCGCAAGCGGTGGCGATACGCGAGGGCATATACGATCTTGAACTCGAAGCCGCGGAGGGAGACGCGCTCATCACCGCAAGCGGTGACGTCGAGTTCGCCGGGGACGTCAGAATGCTGGTGGAGGGCTCAGGCATCAAGCTGGCCAACTATGCCAAGTGGCTGCCGCTGGACACTGATTTGACGGGTAACTTGGGTTTTACCATAGTTGCAAGCGGGCAAGCCGGGCAGCCCCGGCTCATGGCGAGCGTAGATGTCCTCGAGCCGGGAGCAGCCGGTATCGAGCTTGATGTGCTCACGGCCCCGATCATCTCCGTCGAGGAAGGCAGACTCGGCATAGACACGCTGGTGATGAAACGCAACGAGCAGGAGTTGGTGGTTGACGGCACGCTGCCGTTCTCTTGGGAGACGGTGGACCTAATTCCAGACCAGCCGATGCAACTGGAGGCGAGAGCCGAAGAGACAGACCTGGCACTTATACCTGTCTTCATCAACGAGTACGTGCAACACAAGGCCAAGCGGGAAGGCACCAACGCAACTGACATGTGGGAAAAGATGGAGGTCTCCGGTTTGATCAACAGTACGGTGAAGGTCACGGGCACTCCCGAGACCCCGTCTTTATCCGGTTTCCTACGCGTCGGAGATGCGTCGGTGGCACTAGGTGGTGCCAAGAAGCCTCTGCATGATGTTTTGGTGGATCTCGTTTTCGACGGCGACGCAGACACTAACATTGTGAGAGTCAAACAAGCGCAGGGCGTGTGGGACAGCACCACCATATCTCTCGACGGCGAAGTCGAGTTCAGTGAATTGGGCGTCGAGAATTTGCACCGTAATACATACGACCTCACTGCCGCCGTCAGGGCCGACAGCCAGCAGTTCGCCAAGGGTGGGTATATTCATAGTCTGGGTGGCAAGATAGCGCTGCAGGGTGGAGGCGAGGAACCGCCGGAACTGACCATAGAGCGGTTGGGTGGCAGGTTTGGGAAGGGCTCTATCTATTTGGACGGCAACGCCCAAATGGCCACCTTCGAGTTGGCGGACCTGGCGGGCAACAATATGCAAATGGCCTTGGTTGCCGACAACAGCAACATTGTTGTCAAGGGCCTGCTCGACGCAATGGTGGATGGCACCATCAGTGTCAACGGAGCGGGTGGGGGAGAGCCCGCACAGATCACCGGCAACTGGACTGTAGCTCACGGGCGGGTGACGGTCCCACTTGCGGCAGCTCCCGAGAAGAAACCCATGTTCGCGCTTGACTCCAACAGTCCCAAACCGCAGCTTGACGTCGTGCTTGCCTTGGGGCCTGACATGACCATCTACACCCCCGGGGTGTCCGCGCCACTTGAGCCGAGCAGGAAGCTGGCACACCTGACCGGCACACCACAGAATCCCGTTGTGACAGGCCTCGTTCAAGCGCAGAGGGGCAAAACACAGATGCCGGGGGGCTTTGCCACCATCGAGTCGCTGGGGGTGGACTACAAGCTTGGCCCCAAGTTGACCGCACTGCGTTATGACCCGGTTGAGCTTATCCTGAGCGGTCGGATCTGGGGACGTGCGGAGACAGTTCTGCAGTCGGCAATCGTCAATGGCCGTGACATCGGCACAGTAACCATCAGACTGGTCATTGACGGCACACTCTCCGAGCAGATGGAAATAAGCGTCGCATCAACTCCCCCACTTGCCGAGGAGCAGATTTACGCGCTGCTGGGCACGGCTCCCTTCGGCGGTGCTATCAGCGCCGGCAACACCGGCTTCGATAGCGCCGGACAGATGGTTTCACGTCAGTTCCTGTCCGCACTTGCCGTCGGGTTCAGGACTGCCGTGTTTATGCCCATCGAGCAGGAGCTCCGCCGCAGTCTCGGGCTTTCCGAGTTAAGCGTCAACTTCACGTTCGACCAGCCAGTCGAGATTCGCATCGGGAAATACCTCATGGAGGACCTGCTTGTCTCATACCGTACTGCTTTCGGCTCGGGCGACGATGAATACGACCTTGCGGTTTCCTACGAATTTGGGCCCAAGCTGCGCGTCTCATATACCACCGACGAAAGGAGTCAGAGTAGACTTCAGGTGGAAAAGGTGTGGGACTTCTGAAGAGCCAGGTCCGGCCAAGGCAAACCTGCAACCGCAGGGACCAGGGCGTGTCTAACAGCACGTTCACGCTGTCGCTTGCCTACAGATGCCCGCTAAGACGCAGCGGACGTGAATGCTGAGTGAATGATCAGAATAAGCGAGAGAGATTCCGGGACATAACCGCAGAGAACTACGAGCGGGTGTATAACGTCATCTACCGCCTGATCAACGATTCGGAGGAGGCGGCTGACCTCACCCAGGATACTTTCGTCAATGCTTATCGCGCATGGGATGCCTTCCGTGGCGAGGCGCAGGTCTATACGTGGCTCTACCGAATCGCCGTGAACCTGACGAAAAACCACTTGCAGCGACAAGGGCGCATCAGCAACACCGAGGGCACATCTCTTGATGCGCCTATTGACAGCCACGAACAGAACGAACTCTATCTGCAGTTGGATGACAACAGCATGGCCCCCGTGCGGCTTGCTGAGAATCGTGAGTTGCGCCAGGTGCTAGTTGATGCCGTGAGCCGGCTGCGGCAGGACTACCGCGAGGTAATAGTGTTGCGCGACTATCAGGGCTTCTCGTATAATGAGATGGCTGAGATACTTGGTTGCAGTCTCCAGGCGGTCAAGTCGCGTCTGTTTCGTGCACGTTCCGTACTGCGTGAGCGACTAGAGGTTTATTTATGCCGTAATCCGGAGGCCGGCCGGGGATGCTGAGTGATTTGCACCGTGCCGATTGTAGTGATGCCAACTTCGCATCAACCTGTGGGAGTGATGGATATGAGTTGTATCTCGATGCGTAGGATGTTGTGGGCCGTAGTGGCGAGTCTGTGTCTGGGGCTTGCCTTTGGCGCCACATGCCTGGCTCAGAACGAACCCCTCATCGCTGAAGTGCGCGTAGAAGGCAACGACTACATTTCGCAGGAGGCGATCATCGCGGAGGTCTCTGACATCCTCAAGATCGGTGCGCCGCTCACCGAACAGGCAAGAGCCACCGCAATAGCCACGATCAAGAAGCTCGGCTACTTCGACGAAGTCACCATTGGTGTCAAGAAGGCGGACAAAGGTGTGGCCGTCATCATAACCGTGGTCGAGAAGAACCGTGTCAGCAAGGTTCTACTCGTCGGCAATACCGTCATCACCGATGAGACCCTCCGCGAAGCCATCTTCATCCGCGAGGGCCACGTCATAGATGACACCGCAATCCGCCGAGACGTCAGACGGATCGAGGATCTCTACTCCCAGCACGGGTATCTCGCACATGTCTCGGACGCACAGGTTGGCAAGTTCGGTGTCATCACATTCGTCATAGAAGAGGCGCGCATCGAGGCTGTCGTGGTCGAGGGCCTGGTGCGCACTAAAGAGATCGTCGTGAAGCGCGAGATAGACCTCGAGCCCGGTCAACTCTTCAAGGAACAGGATGTTATTGCCCAGGCCCGCAGGATATTCAACATCGGCATATTCGAAAATGTCGGCACCGACATCCGGCCGGGTATTGAGGACCCTGAACGGGGTGTTATCGTCGCACTCCAGGTCGAAGAGAAGCGTACCGGCCAGGCCTCCGTAGCCGTTGGATACAGCAATCTGGACGACTTTGTGCTCGTCCTCTCCGTCGCTGAGAACAACTTTCGTGGCAGGGGCGAACGCATATCCGCCGACGTCGAATTATTCGGGCGCACCAGCTATGAAACGAAGTTCTACGAGCCCTACCTCGACCACAAAGGCACTTCGCTCTCGGTGCGGCTCTTTGACACGGAGAGAACACGACGCTTCGTCGGTGGCACGTCCATCAGTACGTCGGAAGACATCTTCGACGAGCGCCGCAAGGGCCTCAGCTTCTCCGTCGGCATGCCGACTTCGCGCGCCACGCAGATGAACTTGGGTTTCCGCAGTGAAAAGGTGTCCAGCAGCTATCTGCAAGGCACACGCATAATCAGCGGTGGCTCCTATACGCCCGGCAGTAGCGGAAACGCCTCGGGTGGCACGTGGTCGCGGGTCAATTTGGGTGAGGACATGAGCAGCGGCTATAACACCTTCGATCCGGGGGCGCTCACCGATGATCCGGGCCCCGGAGATATCTCCAGCCCGATTGTGGTCGCCGCACCGCTTCACCCCGGGGGCACGCTCACCAGTTTTAGCATTGGACGCGCCACGGATACGCGTGATATTCGCACAAATCCCACGTCAGGCGGCTACCGGGAGATAGCTGTTGAATACGCGGGCGACGTCCTCGGCGGCGAAGTCAGCTTCCAGAAGTTCACCGCCGAACAGCGTATCTACAAGAAGATGGGCCGTAGAGACGTCCTCGCCGGTCGCCTGCTGCTGGGTACTTCTTTCGGCGACCTGCCACTTTTTGAGTCGTTCACAGCCGGAGGGGCCAACAGTCTGCGGGGCTACGAAGACGACCGTTTTCGCGGGGAAGATCTCGCGCTATTGAATATCGAGTACCGCCGAGGCATAAGTGACAAGCTCTCTGTCGTCGGCTTCGTAGATGTCGGGAGTGCCTTTGGCGGCGACTTTCCAACTATCATTCCCGGATTCAGCATCCCTGCGGATGACGACAGCTTCAGTGCTCACGTCGGCGTAGGCGTCGGGCTACGTGTCGTGACGCCGATAGGCCCAATCCGTCTCGACTTCGGCTTCGGCGATGATGGCAGCCAGGCCCATTTCAGCTTCGGGCACATGTTCTGATGACGGGTCGTTAGCAACTATATGCCCATGATGCCTGCCGTGTTGGCGTTCCCGGCTGCATGGGGAATTAGCATGTTGAGTTGCTTGACATGACCGGCGAGATGCAACCGACACCCCGCCAGTCTGTCTCAATATAATGTATTGAGCAAGCACGTAGAGGTCGGGAGCAGCAGCCGCGCCAGTTGGCGTCAGCAGTCTACTTAGCCAGCCGGCTCACCCACGTTGATTATCCAACCCAATCAGCCGCCACAGGTATGTTGAAAGGAACAGTCTCATGGCAAGGGACACTCGATGCGCCGGAGTTATTGTCGCAGTATTGTCATTGCTCTTGCTCGTAGCATTTGCCAGCAGCGTTGTCGCCCAGGACACTGACAAACCCGTAGCAGACAAGCCGGCCGCGGACAAGCCGGCCGAGAAGCCACAAACCGGACCGCTAAAGATCGCTACAGTTGACCTCGATATCGTTAGCGAGGACTACCAGGAGCGTATCGCGAGGCAAACTGAACTGCGGGAATGGGCACAGGCGCGCAGCATGTACATCGAGCGGCTGAAGGACTACACATTCCTCAGCCAGACAGATTTCGACGAGGTTGCGGAACTACTCAAGACCCCGCCCGCCAAGTGGACCGAAGCACAGAAGAGCCGTGAGGAAGAGTTACGTAGGGTGTCTGAGCAGAAAGAGAAATCATTCCTCGACCTGCAGGTCAAGACGGACCGCACTGCCGGAGAAAGCGATCAGTTCAATTCGCTGGCGGAAACTCGTGAGGGCCGCCGTGCCGATATCGGGAAACGCGCCGCCGAGATCGAGAAGGAGTACATCGGGAAACACGCGGACGTTCAGGGCAAACTCGTCGCCAGTGTCCTCGACATCATCAGAGAAGTCGCCGGAGAAGAGGACTACGATCTGGTGCTTGACAGCAACACGGTTTTCTATTCCAGCACGCGCATCACAGACCTCACACAGAAGGTCATAGACAGGCTGAACAAGCCGGCAGAGGGCTGAGCAGTCGGCCATGGAGGCCCAAAAGACCAAGCGGTTCACGGTCGTGCAGCTGACGGTGCTCATCACCGTCGGACTGGCCGGTGTAATGATTGCTCCGGAGCGTGTCTGTGGTGGGCAGGTCGGAGGCGCGGAAGACCTGGTCAAGGGCGCGCCTGCCGGTAGGCCCGGTCGGGGTGCCCATGACCACTGTTACCCGGCACGGCTGATCAACGAACACCCCCTTTATCCGCAACTGTTGCGTTTGGAGACACATATCGAGCGCCTCAACAACGTCTCCGCCAGACGATGGGACCTCGATTGGTACAGTACACAGTTGACCGATACGCCCTTGCTGCTTGTCGCCCCGCAATTCCCTGAATTCAACGCGGATATGTATGCGAGTTACATCAGCAGTTGGCGGCAGCAGCGCGTCAATAGTCACCACCCCCGCGACACGCAACTGTC
>CAZCJS010000060.1:0-18068 GCA_964498775.1 uncultured Armatimonadia bacterium | reverse complement strand
CACGGAGGGACTTGTAGGTGAGGAGCGGCTCGGAGCCCCCGCCCTGGATGGGCCGGTCAGGGTACTGCGCAACTTGGTCAGCTATGTGATCATACTCCCACCAGTCGGGGTCAGGCCAGTGGTAGTTGGCCTCGATTTCGCTGACGCTCTCATACTCGGCCAGGGGAGCGCTGCTAACCTCGTTGTACGAGCCCGTGCCGTAGTCCACCTTACGACTGCGGATGCCGAAACAGCTCTCCCCCGGGCGCAATTCGGGGCCTACATAGCGCCCACCCACACTCACGGGGCGGTCAACGTGGAGACGCCGGAATGCCTCATCGAGGTTTGGCAACTGCAGGTAGGCGAGCAGCTTGTCAGTGGCTTCCGCCGTGGCCCAGTAGTCAGTGGGAATCCGGTCGGTCTTCTCACCTTGGAGGACGGCGAGCCAGCGTTCTCTGGATGTCATTGCCTCGGCGGCCATATTCACAGCATCCTGTTCTATGCCTCGATAGGGATCTGGGCCGTAGCATCAGTTCGCCACGGGCGAGTGAAGCCCTTCTAACCATGGGAGAACATGTCTGCGAACATGCGAAATGTTGCAATGGCTAAACCGTCAACGTATAATCGGGCAGGCAAGCAATCCACTCGATACAAGCAGCAACAACAGGAGCCGAGTTGATGGAAGCCATAGTGCAGCTGCTGAGACAGTTGAATGATGAGAATCACGTGCTCTACGGCGTTTTGACGGTAGGCGTCGTCGCAGTGTTCAGCCTACTGTTCGCCATTGCAATGGACCTGCTCAGCCGAGCCGCTAATTGGGACACTTCACCACAAAAACACACTCAATCGAAAGCAGGCGACTAGGTGCACTTTCCCGTCGCATTGATCTTTATCTCAAGCTGGGACGCGCTCCTGGCCATCGGCTTTGTTGTAGGGGTCTGTGGCGGCTTCTGGGGGATGGGTGGCGGCTGGATAATCATCCCGGCGCTGGTGGCGATGGGAGTACCCATCAACGTGGCAGTTGGCACCAGTGTCACAAATATTTTCGGCCACTCCATTGTTTCTACGTTTCGCCACTGGCGCTTCGGCAATCTGTCGGTGATGATAACGGCGATCATGGTCCCTTCCCGAGCACTGGGTGTCGAGCTCGGCGCACGCATCATGGAGTATCTGAAACGCGCGGGCGAAGGGCCAATGGATCTCGTTATCAGCCTCTTATACGTAGTCGTGCTGTTCGGCATAGCTGCCTTTATCTGGCGAGACATCCGCCGAACGAACTGCAGAAAGAGACTGTTGGCGAATGCCGACGAGGCTAACGCAGCTCAGGCCGACGCCCAGGTACTCGCAGACGAAGTCAGCTCCTCACTCTCAGCACGGGTACAGAGCTTAAAAATGCGTCCGTGTGTGTCATGTGATGCCGCGTGCATAAAGTCCATATCGGTCTGGGCGATCGTGCTCGTTGGAGTGACGATGGGGATTATGACCGGGCTGCTCGGTGTCGGCGGGGGTCTGATCGGGATGCCGATGCTGGTGTATTTGATCGGCTGTCCCACCCATGTTGCCGTGGGAACAAGCATGTTCTCGGCGATCGTGGCGGCAGCGTTGGGAGCTTTCCGACACGCGATGAACGGGAATGTGGACCTGCTGATGGCGCTGTTTCTGCTTGCAGGCGCAAGTGCAGGCGTACAGATTGGCGCACTAGCCACGCGCTTCGCCACGGGGGCAAAGATACGCGGGCTGTTCGCGATGATGGCGGGGGTCGTCGGCCTGTCGGTAGTGCTGAACACCTGGCTGGGATTGCGCCAGGTGGCGCTGATCATTATCCTGGGAGCGGCCCTGGTCATCTGCTGCATTGTCATGTACCTGCTAATAGCAGGCAAAAAGGCGGCCCGCCGTCAGATGCGGGGCAGCAATTCACCGTAGCCGGCAAGGCGGAGGGCAAGACTGCCTGCCGCCAGAGCAACAACACCGGCAATCACGCCCACATCCACCCAGGTCACCGGAAAGCTGCGGAGCTCAGTGCTGCGCTCTGCCGTCATGAGACCGCGCGCTTCGAGTGCCCGCGAAAGGTTGTCCGCCTGTCGTAGTGCATATCCGAAGACCGGTGCGGCGAGCGACAGGTAACGTCGCAGTCGCGTCCACAGCCCTCCCCTATTCAGTTCCAGCCCCCGAGCTTGCTGTGCGTCTTTGACTGTCTGTACGGTGGCTAAGAAACTCGGCAACAGCCGGAATGACAACGAGAGGGCAAGCGAGACACTGCTGGGCAAGTGGAATCTGCGCAGAGCAAAGGTGAATTCCTCCGGCCGCGTGCTGGTGACAAAAACTAGACCAAAGATGAGGAATGATGTGATTCTGCAGCCCATGGCCAAGCCGTAGAGAGCAGACTCGCTGGACACCGTGAGCGGGCCAATGACGAAAAGTGCGTGTATTTCCTCCGGGTTCAGGTCCACCATGAAAAGCGCCCAGAGAACGCTGCTGAGAATGAAAAGCACGCTGAGGAAAGCCGCGAGGCGGCGAAGGTTGTGCAAACCGCCCGCCACCAGCAAACACATGATTCCCAACGCCAACACGCCACCGACCCATGCCGGATGGTTGAAGGCCAGCGCCGGCACGAACATTAGCACCAGGCTGAGCACCTTCACTACCGGGTGGAGCCGGTGCAGGAGCGTCTGTGCAGGTATGAAAAGTGAACTCGTCTGCATGGACATCCCTCACTGTCTCGTCATGTCGCTATCCTGACTCGTCTGCTGTCCGCTACAACTCAGTCCAGCTGGACGTAGCGGCCGAACTCCGCCGCGCTGAGTACCGATACGCCGAAAAGCTCAGCGCCGATTTGTGCCGCAGCTGGCGGGAGTTGATCTGCCGCAGTGAAGCGCTCCGTGTCAGCAACCACTTCCCGTGTAGGGCCATCCGCGATAACCTCTCCATTGACAAGCAGCACCAAGCGGTCGGCGTATTGCAGAGCCATTTCCGTGTGGTGCGTGACCATCATGACGGTGCGTCCCTGCGCCTGCAGTTTCTTCAGCAGCTTCATGATGGCTATCTGTTGAGGTACGTCGAGGCCGGTTGTTGGCTTGTCGAAGACGATGATGTCGGGCTCACATGCGAGTATGGCCGCCAGCGCGACCCGCTGGCGCTGACCACGAGTGAGCGTGAACGGGTCGTCGCCCTCGCAGTCCCCCAGTTCGGTGGTCGCCAGAGACGCACTTACCCTCCTACCAACCTCGTTCTCATCATGTCCGAGGTTGCGGGGACCGAAGGCGACTTCAGCGTACACAGTGTCGGAGAATATCTGGCTGTCGGGATTCTGGTAGAGATACCCGATGCGGGCAGCCAGTTCGCTGACGCGCATATCCCTAATATCGCGGCCATTGACACTGACCGTGCCTGCTTGGCCCCTCAGCAGGCCCATCATCAGCTTGCACATGGTGGTTTTGCCGGCGCCGTTGGGCCCGAGTACGGCCACAAACTCTCCCGCCGCCACCTGCAGCGAAACGTCCCGAAGCACGTGTTCTTTGCCGTAGCCGAAGCACACGTCTTCGAGGCTGATTGCGATCTCACCGCTATTCCGGCTTTGCCGGACGGCATCTTCGGCCCTCAGACTTTCCTCATCAAGCCTCGCGTCTCGTTGCCGAAGCATCGCCACAGCGCTTGCCACGTCAAGAGGGACTTCCTCGAGACCGACTGCCGCAGCGATCTCAGCGAGCGGGTCGGGTTGCAGGCCGAGAGCCTCCGCAGCCTCAATATCCTGCAACAAGCGCGCCAGCTCACCGTTGTAGGCCACCCCCCCATCGTGCAACACTAGTAGCCCGTCTCCCTCAACGGCCTCCGCGGTGTGGCCGGTGGCGATGAGGAGTGTGCGTCCCTGTTCCGCAAGACGGCCGATGGCGTCCATCACCTGGCGGCGGCCGGCCGGGTCAAGGTCAGTAGTGGGTTCGTCAAGCACGACAATGGGCGGCTCTGTAGCCATCACCGCGGCGAGGACGAGACGCTGCTTCTCACCGCCTGAGAGTGTGCTCGGATCGCGCCCGATGAGATGCTCAAGTTCGAGTTCGCTCAGCCAGTAGTCAACACGTTTACGCATCAGGTCGGGGGGCAGTCCCCTATTCTGCAGGCCAAACGCGACCTCCAACTCGACATCACTGCAAAACAGCTGCGTCTCAAAATCCTGAAAAACGAGGCCCGTGACACGCGAGAGGCGGCTGACAGGCCACTGGCTGGTATCGAGGCCGCCGACGAGCACGCTGCCTGAGTACTCCCCGGCCTGCATGTGGGGGATGACACCGTTGAGGCACAATGCCAGTGTGGACTTGCCGGCCCCCGTCCGGCCCATCAAAAAATGCCTCCGGCCGGCGGCCTGACTGAAACTGGCGGATTTCAGAGCCGGCTGTAACGCACCTGGATAGGTGAATGTCACCTGGTCCATGATCATATCTCCACCCGATCCGGCGGAGGTCTCATCCTCACTCACAGCGTCAGGAGTTTTCCGCCCCGGACCTACTCTCGCCATGAAGAAGCTGCCAACAAATATCGCCAAACTGCACCAACCGCCGAGCTGACGAAGTGCCATATCGGCGGGAATCAGCAGCGACACCGGCAACGGCTTCCCGTCATCACCGATCTCAGGTTGAAGGTGCATCATCCCAAGGGTGTCGGCCCAGTTGGCGATGATGCCGGCCTTGTCCAGCGCCGCAAACACGCCGATAATGCAGGCGACGAGGATCACAGTAGCCGCCACCGGAGCGAAACGTGTGCCGCGCAGGTCATCTTCCGGCATGACCTGGCTGAAGGTCAACTGCCAGCGGCGCGCGCGCGGGTATATCAGAATCAGCAGCGGAATGCCAAGGATGCAGCCAATGAGCGTGTTGTTGATGGTGATCACACTGGTCAGGACCACATAGGCAAACGGGAAGAGGGCCAGCAACTCGACGCCGAAGGCGATGACTATCGCGCAGGCCGCAGAACCGACGAAGATCGCCACAACCAGCAAGGGCACTTCACGCCAGGAGCCCGTAGGCGAACGGAACCCTTTGCACATCACCCAGATGCGGTACGGGATATAGGCGAACAGGAAGTTGCCGATCACGCCAAAGAAGCTGCCGGGGCCGATGGTGCCGAAGAAGTCGGCGATCAGATTGCCGATGGCACAGCCCCATGCGGCAGCCGGCCCGAAGAGCAGCCCGGCGACGATGGGGATTGCATTCCCCGGTCTCAGCTCCGTATAGCCTGGGACGATGGTGATGATCTTGAAGGGAATGAGAATCGCCGCATAGATGGCGGCAGACAGAGCGACGAGAACGACCATTTTGGTATTGCGCCACATCACCAAGGCGTCCCGCATGGGCTGGTCTCCTCCATCTTCCGCATAGCAGGCAAGGCGGCAGCCCTATGCTTCCACCGCAGGGGATGATACACCTCCTTCTGACCGCAAATGCCCAGTGTCGGCAAACCAGATGCGCAATCACGCCTATTCACGTGACGTGGAAATGGTGCTATAATCCGCAAGGTCATTCGGCCGGGTTGCGGTATTCGTGTGAAGGTCCGTTCGCCCGCGTCAAGAACACCCAGTATCCGGGAGGGTCAAGCTTGTCTTATCGTTCTGTTATCATTGGGATCGTACTGTCTCTGATCGCCGCCTGGTGGATGCACCAGGCGAGTCTCGTACAGGCACCGGGGCTGGTCTACGCGCCGGTGTATCTGCTGTCAGTACCGCCGGTCCCCGCGGTCTTCTGCCTGATACTTCTCGTGGCGCTGGTTCCCCTCTCCACCCGTCTCTTCCGTGGAGCTCTCGGCAAGAAAGAGATGATCTTCATTTACATGGTGCTGGTCATCGCGATCCCGCCAGTGACCTTCGGTGTAACCGAGAGCATGCTTCCCGCCCCGACTGCAGCCAAATACTTCGCAGCCCCGGACAATAACTTCGCCGCATTCGCCGAGGCCATGCCGCAGTGGTTCTACCCGCATGACGACGAGGTCATCCGGACGATGTACGAGGGCAGTGACGATGGCAGCGTACCCTGGCGGCCGTGGGCCTACCCCCTGACCATGTGGATACTGTTCATCGGGCTGCTGTTCTTTACCGGCACGTGCCTGTTGACGCTGTTCCGCAAGCAATGGGTGGAGAATGAACGGCTCCGCTTTCCGCTGCTATTCATCCCGATGAGCATTGTGGAGAAGGAAGCGCCGGGCAGCCGCGTGGCATTCTTCCGCCACCCGCTCGTCTGGATCGGCGTGGTCATCGTAGTAGTCCATCACGTCCTCAACATCGCCCACGCCTACAATCCAGCCGTCATGGCCTTGCAAGATCGCTTCTATCTGGGGCGCCAGATCTTCACCGAGTATCCGTGGACCGTTTACCGGGGTGTCACGTTCTTCCATCGCCCCCAAGTAATCGGTCTGGCGTACTTCGTACCGTTGGACATCCTCTTTTCCGGCTGGTTCTTCTTCCTGCTGCAGCCGACGCTGCGGCTTTTCTCCGATTTGTTTGGGATCACCGCGACGCCGGGCTTCCCGCACACGCTGGCTCAATCGGCGGGCGGCTATCTGGGAATGATATTCGTGTTGTTGTGGGTAGGCCGGCGCGAGCTCGGCGCCATCTTCCACAAAGCGTTCACCGGAGACCCAAGCATAGACGACTCTCGGGAGCCGATGTCGCATCGCGCTGCGGTCATCGGGACACTGGGCGGCTTTATCGCCATCGTTGCCTGGGTGACTTCAATGGGTGCTTACTTCATCTATGCGGCGGCCTACTTCTTCATGTTCATCGGCTTCGGGCTTGTGTATTCGCGGTTGCGCGCCGAAGCCGGTCTGCCCACGATGTGGGGCTACTTCGGAGGCCACACGCGAATTCTGCAGTACTTTGTCGGTTCAGACAAGCTGATAAGAGGCGGCGACCTGAGCAATATATCGGTGCTCACGACATTCAACTGGCTGACCGACGGCTACTTCCCGGGGCAGATGGGCTACGTTATCGAGAACGAACGGCTTGCCGATGACGTAAAGATGAAGCCGCGCGTCATCGTTCCGGCGATGATCGTGGCGTTCGTACTGGCCTGCGCATACGCCTGTTATCTCAACCTGGGTGCTTACTACGAAGTGGGTGCGCTGGTGCTGCACGGTGGCACAACCAAAGGCGGCTACGCCATCCAGAACGCAGTGGGCAACTGGACCCAGGCGACGACGATGACCAATACCGGCAGCGTGCCCGACATTCCGCAAGCAGTCGCGATGATCGCAGGGGCGCTGTTGACGATTCTGCTTGTGGTAGCGCGCTGGCGCTGGCTGCGAGTACCGTTCCATCCCGTAGGCTACATTGCCTGTATCCAGTACGGCTATTGTCTCTGGGGGCCCTTCATGGCCACCTGGCTCATCAAGGGCATTATTCACAAACTCGGTGGCGCACGACTCTACCGCCAGTTGATGCCATTCTTCCTCGGGCTTGCATTTGGTGATTTGCTCTCAGGTGGCATAACCTGGATCGTGATGGCGATCTTCGGCCATGACATAACTTCCGGCTACATGGTGCAGTTCGGGTAAGCGATGAGGATATTGATGCACTAGCATCAGAGCCCTTCCTGCACACTCGTGGGAAGGGTTCTCGCTTTGCCTCGGCGAAGATGGACGTGGAGTTGCGTCAGGACTCTCTACTTTCAGAATCGTGAGGCCTCCGCCTTGACCCTACGGGCAGTATTCATCGCCGCATTGCTGTGCGTTGTTTCGGTCTTCTGGATGCACCAAGCCAGCCTCGTACAGGTTCCAGGCAGTGTCATCTGGTTGCCGGAATACCTCCTCTCGGTCCCCCCGGTGCCCGTTCTCTTCAGCCTCATCTTTCTGGTCGCCCTTGCTCCCTTGACGAGAAATCTTGTCGGAAAGCATCTTAGCAAGCGGGAGCTCATCTTCACGTATATGGTCCTCGTCATTGGTATCCCGCCGGTGACGTATGGTATTACGGAAATGATCATTCCATGGATGACTGTACCTGTGTATTTCGCCAGCCCACAAAACAATTTCAGCGTGCTTGCCGAGGAACTCCCACGCTGGTTCTATCCTCATGACGCCGAGGTCATCCGTGCGATGTACGAGGGCAGTAATGACGGACGGGTGCCGTGGGGGCCGTGGCTCTATCCGCTCCTGATGTGGACAGTCTTCATGACACTGCTCTTTTTCACGGGCCTGTGTCTGGTGACGCTTTTCCGCAAGCAGTGGGTTGACAACGAGCGGCTGCGTTTCCCCCTGCTGCTGATTCCGCTGAGCGTGGTTGAGAAGGAGGCGCCCGGCAGTCACACGCCATTCTTCCGCAACCCCCTCGTGTGGCTTGCCCTAGCGATAGTGGCCTCCCACCACGTGCTAAATATCGCTCACTCCTACAACCCGGCGGTGACGGCGCTGACCGACCGGTCGCACGTGGGTCGCGTCTTCACCGAGCAACCGTGGCGGCCCTATCGGTCGCTTTCCTTCTTCCATCGTCCGCAACTCATCGGGCTGGGCTACTTTGTGCCCCTGGATATTCTGTTCTCGGGTTGGTTCTTTTTCATCCTACAGCCGACTGCTCAGGTGATAGCTCATATTTTCGGGCTGACGGCAGCGCCGGGCTTTCCCTTCCGGCTTTCTCAGGCCCCGGGCGCCTACATGGCCCTGGTCCTCGTCGTGTGCTGGACAGGTAGGCACGAAATCGGCAGAATAGCCCGAAAGGCATTGGGACATGATGACTCGATAGCTGATAGTGATGAGCCGATGTCCCACCGCGTAGCCTTTACCGGCGCGATTGGTGGACTGATCGCATTGGTTCTGTGGGGGCAGGTCATTCATCTCTCTCCAGTCTATACGATGGCAACGTTTGGGTTGGTATTAGGCTATGGCCTGGTGTATGCACGCATCCGTGCTGAGACTGGGATCCCGACGATGTGGGGCTATCCCTTCGATGCAGGCATCTCTCCACTGGAGCATGCAGTGGGCACCCGCGCACTCATCCGCGCCACTGACTACAGCGACCTGGCCCTCACGAGTGCCTTTGGCTCCTTTATCAGGGGATACTTCTGCTCGCAGATGGGCTATCAGATCGAGAACGAGCGCCTCGCAGAGGAAGTGAAGATCCATCCCCGGATCATGCCGGCTGCGATGCTGGTGACATTCGTGTTCGGCTGCATATTGGCCTATTACTTTAATCTAACCGCCTACTACCGCTATGGGGCGACAGTGCTGCATGGAGGGACGACTTCCGGAGGCTGCAATATCCTGTGCGCGTTACAGCAGTGGAACAGCGCTTCGATGGCCATCAGCGCACCAACAGGGCCGGACACCCATCGCATCATTGCGATGCTGTTCGGCGCGATTTTCACCGTTGGCCTGGTGGCGCTACGCTGGTGGTGGCTCCGGGCACCATTTCATCCCATCGGCTACGCGATATGCCTCGACTACGGGTATTGCCTGTGGGGACCGTTCCTCGTCACATGGGGAATCAAGTCAGCCGTGCACCGTCTCGGCGGCGCGCGCCTCTACCGGCAACTGATGCCATTTTTCCTGGGATTAGCGTTCGGAGATCTGCTCGTCGGCGGCATCACCTGGCTGGCGATGGCAGTCTTCGGTCCGGACATCACCGCCGGATACATGGTGCAGTTCGGGTAGGCAGGCCCTTTATCCGCTTGCCCACAACAGCACAGGAATTCATCTCCGGTTGCGTACAAGCAAGCTTTGCCGTATCATTGTTCCTGGCCAGCGTAGGCCCATGCGACAAACGGCACACCGACGATGTGTGTTGGCCTCCGTTTTGCCAATAGCTTTCACCGGAAATGCTCGAAGGGACAGGTATCTGAGTTGACGCTGCGGGCCGTCATCATCGCTGCAGTACTTTCGGTCATATCGGTTTTCTGGATGCACCAGGCCAGTCTCGTACAGGCACCGGGTATCATCTACGCTCCGGTCTACCTGTTATCCGTCCCCCCCGTCCCGGCGATATTCTCACTGATGCTGCTCGTCGCGCTCGTTCCCCTGACCAAACGGTTGTTCACCAAGGCCCTGGGTAAGAGAGAGCTTATCTTCGTGTACATCGTGTTGTGTATCGTGATCCCGCCGGTGACTTTTGGAATCGTCGAACTGCTGCTGCCCTGGACGACGGCGGGAGCTTATCTCTCCCTTCCGGACAACAACCACCGGGCGCTTTGCGAGACACTGCCACAGTGGTTCTACCCCCACGATGAGGAAGTTGTCCGCACCATGTACGAGGGGAGCGACGATGGTGCGGTGCCGTGGCGGCCCTGGCTTTATCCGCTGGCAATGTGGACCGTGTGGATGACGCTGGTATTCGGCACCTTTCTGTGCCTGATGGCGCTATTTCATAGACAGTGGGTGGAACATGAACGGCTTCGCTACCCGCTGCTATTCATCCCGCTCAGTGTCGTCGAGAAGGAAGTGCCCGGTAGTCACGCTCCCTTCTTCCGCAGTACCCTGGTGTGGCTGGGGATAGGGATTGTCATAGTACATCACATCTTCAACATCGCCAATGCATACAATCCGGCGGTCATGGCGCTGACTGACCGTTACAACCTGGGGCGGGCTATCTTCAGCGAGTATCCCTGGACCGCGTTTCGTGGCCTGACCGTGTTTCACCGTCCCCAGGTGATCGGCTTGGGCTATTTCGTGCCGGTTGACATCCTCTTCTCCGGCTGGTTCTTCTTCGTCTTTCAATCAGTCCTTGTTTTTCTTTCGAACATCTTTGGCCTGACCGCCACACCCGGGTTCCCCTTCCCGATGTCACAGTCGGGAGGCGGCTATCTGGCGATGATGTTCGTACTCTTCTGGATGGGGCGGCACCAGTTGGGGCATATCGCACGTAAGGCGCTCTACGGAGATGCGTCAATTGACGACTCCGCAGAGCCACTGCCATATCGCTGGGCCTTCTTCGGCGCTATCGGCGGATTCGTGGCCCTTGTCACATGGAGCCGCTTCATTGGGCTGCCACTTGGGCATTCCATCGCATATTTCCTGGTATTCATCTCCTCCGGGTTCGTCTTTGCACGGATTCGGGCTGAGGCCGGTGTAGCAACAATGTGGGGCCCCGCGCCTAGATATATCGAGCCGATATTGGAGTTCACCGGCACGCGGGGCTTGATTGCCGGCGGCAACCTTGCGCCTCTGGCAGTGCTGCGAGTCTACAACTGGGTATCGCGCGGGTTCCTGGGCGCGATGTCAGCCTATCACGCGGAGAACTTCCACCTCGCCGATGAGGTTAAGATCGGATCGCGCAAGGTGTCAGTGGTAATGATGGTCGCGTTCGTCGTCGGCTGCATTCTGGCATACTACTTCGTGCTCGGAGCCTACTACCAGTACGGGGCAACGGTACTTCATGGGGGTACGACGATGGGGGGCTACAACGTGCTGTGCGCGATGCGTTCGTGGCACGCCGCCTCCGCTGCCGTGGATACACCCTCAGACCCCCATCCGCAGAGGATCATTGCCGCCCTCAGCGGCGCCGCACTGGTAATCGCGATGCTTGTGGCTCGCTGGCGCTGGCTCCGCGTCCCCTTCCACCCCATCGGATATGTGAGTTGCATCTGGTACGGCTACGCTCTGTGGTTCCCGTTCATGGCGACCTGGGCCATCAAGCTGCTGATCCACCGGCTCGGTGGGGCGCGTCTCTACCGCCAGCTGATGCCGTTTTTCCTGGGTCTGGCCTTCGGTGACCTGTTGGCCGGCGGCATATCGTGGATCATCATGGCGATCTTCGGCCCCGACATATTCGCCGGCTACATGGTCCAGTTCGGGTAGCACCGATAGCAGCAGCGGGAGGTCTGCTGTCCCCCGGCCGAGAACACTCCCCATTGTTCCCATCGCTCCCCACATCATGAGCGAAGAGGTGGGTTGTTCTGTGACACTCCGTTCTGTCATATTGGCGATCATTCTGTCGGTGGCGGCGATATTCTGGATGCACCAGGCGAGTCTCGTCCAGGCCCCCGGCATTATATACGCTCCAGTCTATCTGCTTTCCGTGCCGCCAGTCCCCGCGATTTTCTGCCTGGTGCTGCTGGTTGCGTTGATACCGCTGGCGCGACGCTTCCTCGGTGGCGCATTCACGCGTAAAGAACTGCTCTTTGTCTACATGGTTCTGGTCATCGCCATTCCCCCGGTTACCTTCGGTGTCCTGGAGATGCTCGTGCCATGGGTGACCGTACCGACCTATTTCAGTGCGCCGGACAACAACTTCCAGCGCCTTGCCGAGGCCATGCCCCAGTGGTTTTATCCACACGATGACGAGTTGATCCGGCAGATGTTTGAGGGCAGCGATGACGGGCGCGTGCCGTGGGGACCATGGATCTATCCACTGGTTATGTGGACACTCTTCATGGGGCTTGTGGTCTTCACCGGCATGTGCCTGGTGACGCTTTTCCGGAAGCAGTGGGTGGAGAATGAGCGGTTGCGTTACCCGCTGCTTTTCATCCCGCTGAGCATAGTCAACAAAGAGGCCCCCGGAAGCAAGGTCGGATTCTTCCGCAATCCAATGGTATGGGCAGGAATTGCGATTGTCTTCCTGCATCACATATTCAACGTCGCGCACTCCTACAACCCTGTTGTCATGGCATTGATGGACCGCACGCCGCTGGGCAGCCAGATCTTCACCGAATACCCGTGGACTGCATACCGGGGCGTAACCTTCTTCCACAGGCCGCAGGTCATAGGTCTGGCGTATTTCGTGCCCCTTGACATTCTCTTTTCCGGATGGTTTTTCTTTCTCATGCAGCCGACGCTGAAGCTCATATCGGACATATTCGGTATTATGGCAGCTCCCGGCTTCCCCTTCAGAGAGGAACAGGTGACGGGCGGATACTTTGCCATGTCGCTAATCATCTTCTGGATCGGGCGGCATGAAATCGCCCAAATTGTGCGCAAGGCCCTTGGCAACTTCAGTGGGAGCAACTCCGTGGACATTGACGACTCGCGAGAGCCGCTTTCACATCGCGTCGCGCTTTTCGGTGCCATTGGCGGTTTTGTGGCGCTGATTGTCTGGTCATACACTCTGCATGTCCCCGTCGTTTACTCGTTTGTGTTCTTCCTTCTGCTCATCGGTGTCGGCCTCGTATATGCCCGCATCCGGGCGGAGGCCGGCATCCCGACTATGTGGGGAAAGCCCGGCAGCCCCCTTGAGTCAATCACCCATGCCATCGGTACGCGGCCCATCGTTCATAGTAACAATCTCGCCGCCTTCGCGGTCCTTAGCTCATTCGTGTGGCCGCAGCGTGGCTACTTTATCTCACAGATTGGCTACCATGCTGACAACGAGAAGCTCGCCGACGACGCCGGTCTTAATGCTCGGCTCATACCGCCACTGATAATGATTACCTTCGTCGCGGGCTGCGCGGTCGGCTTCTATTTCATACTCACCGACTACTACAAATTTGGCGCGACCGTACTCTATGGCGGTACGACGATGGGTGGCTATAACGTGCGCTGTGCCCTGACGCAGTGGACGAGCAGTTCCGGCACAGTGGACCTGCCCAGCGGCCCGGTGCCTGCCCGCATCATCGGAATGGTCGCTGGAGCGCTTTTCACCTGGGGCCTTGTCGTCATGCGCTGGGCGTGGCTGAGAGTCCCCTTTCACCCCATCGGCTACATTACCTGTGCCAGCTACGGCTACTGCCTGTGGGGACCGTTCTTCGTCACCTGGGTCATAAAGGCTGTGGTGCACAAGCTCGGCGGAGCCCGACTCTATCGTCAACTCATGCCTTTCTTTCTGGGCCTTGCTTTCGGGGATTTGCTTGCGGGGGGCATATCGTGGATTGCGATGGCCGCTTTTGGGCCGGACATACTTGGCGGGTACATGGTGCAGTTCGGGTAGATAGCGTAATCTTGATACTTTGCGTGAGCGTCAGTCTTTGTAGTAGAGGATCCGCCGGCAGTTCTCACAGCGGACTATCTTTTTCCCGCTGTGCAACTGATCCAGCAGCATAACGGAGATACTCACACGGCAGCCCGTGCAGAGCCGCTCGTTGACTTCCACGACTGCGAGGCCGTCATTTTTCTCCCTGATGTTCTCATACATCGCCACCAAATCTGCATTCAGTTGGCTAATAATCTCTGCACGCTCATCTTGTGCCTGCGCAATGGCAACACTAAGCTCAGCTGAGTCGGCCTCAAAAGCCCGCTCAATGCCGGCGATCTCGTTCTCAAGTTGGGCCACCGTATCGCGCTGTTGCTGCCTGCGTGTAGTCTGTTCCTCAACGGCGTCGTAAAGCGCCAGCAACTGGTCCTCGAGCTTATCCCTCCGGCGATCCAATTCCTCAATCTTCTTCTCGAGGGAGGCCAGTTCCTTGGGGTCGGATACGGTTCCACCGTACGCTCTGGACCACTTCTCAGCGCGCTCCTCCTCAGTGCTCTCCAGCTCCAGTTCCCTATCAAGCTGCTTTGTTGAGCTGTCCTCCAAAGCGGACTCCAAATCCGCCAAGTGAGCTCGCTCGATACCTAGACTTTCCCGCTTACCCGCTCCGTCATCCAACGCCTCGAGACGCTTTGTGGATGCATCTATCCTGGTATCTATCTGCTGTAGCTCATATAGCAGATCAAGTTGCTCTTTCATCTACTCACCTCGTGCCTCAGCTATGGGCAGCGGATTGGAGCCTGCTTCACATATTGTGTAAGTATACTTCGTCTTCAAGCCCTCGGCAACCTGCATGAATTGTGTTTCAAATGATAACAGGCCCGGTTAGCACTCTAGCGGCGAGAGTGACAACCGGCGGCATCAGCCCTTGACGCCCATCTCCGTGTGCGGTAGAATGCGACTCGTTGCAGTCATTGAGTATTGTCTCAGCAGATGTCGGACTGACCAGGAGCATCGAACCCATATGCCTCTCTACGACTTTGAGTGTAACACCTGCGGGCACCGCTTCGAGGTGCGAATGGCGGTTGGTGAAGAGCCGCCGAAAAGATGTCCGAAGAAGGGCTGTCGTGGCCACGTTCACAAAGTGTTCTCGCCGCCTGCAATCATTTTCAAGGGCAGCGGCTTTCATGTCAATGATTACTCCAGCACCGGACCCAAATCTGCAGGCAACCCACGAGTCCCTGCCAAATCCGAGGCCAAAGCCGCCTCTGGCACGGACGCCAAACCTGGCTCCGCTGCCAACGCCGACAAACCCACCATGAGTAGTCCCAAATCTGACGGGTAATCACCCTTTTCCCCGCACTCCAGCGACTCCCTTACACCATCAGACCTCCGCTCTCCTTCACGGGGTGCGGCGCGTCTTTCTGTGCGCAAACATGCTGCGACCGGTGCACACACCGCGTTCAGGGCTCGAGTATGACCTTGATCGCGTTGGTCTCGTGCTTGTTGATTGCAGTAGTGAAAGCTGCACAGGCGTCTTGGAGGGCAAAGGTGTGCGTGATCATCGGCTTGACCCGCACCTGACCGGAGACGAGCAGCCGCAGTCCTGTCTCGAAGTCCTTGACGAAGTTGTTGCTGCAGGTTGTTAGCCGGCGTTCGCCCGCCAGACTGCTCTCAGTGAGAGTGAGCCTATCAGCCACGCCTGCCATCGCGACAAGCATCCCCCCCCGATCCAGGACCGCGAGCGCCTGCTGCTGGACGGCAAGCTGACCGGTGGTGTCGAATGCCGCGATGAAGCCGTTGCCTCCCGCGGCTCGTCTCAGTTCAGCAACTACCTCTGCATCGGCGGCGCTCGCAACGTTCAAACACGGGCCGAGGCCCAATTCCACTCCGCACTCCAACGGCGCGTCATAGACATCAGTGATGACGACAGGGTTTGCGCCTCGAGCGGCGACGACCTGAGCAATGCTTAGGCCGATCGGGCCTCCGCCGAGTACTAGAACCGGCTCTGACGGGACGATACTGATTTGGTTGGCGGCATGCACCGCGACGCCGAGCCCGTCACACAACGTCGCCTCATCCAGGCCGACACAGTCGGGCAGATCAAACAGCCGGTTCTCCCAAACCGGGCAGAACTCCGCCATGCCGCCCGGATTCTGTCCATCCCAGCCGGCGCCATGGCCCAGGTGCTGCGTGTTCGGGCACAGGTTCGAGCGTCCCGTGCGACAGTACACGCAGGCTCCGCAGGTCCTGAAGGCCATTGCCGCAACGCGCCGAGTGTTGCCACCGACCATCACGCTCCCGGCGATCTCGTGGCCCAGCACCATGTCCGGCGGATTGGGCTCCTGGTGACCGAGCGTGTGTTTCGCCCATGGATTCTCCCCCAACATGTACCGCAGGTCGCTGCCACAGATCCCACACGCGCCCATTTTGAGCAATACCTCGGCCGGCCGCACCTGTGGCATCGGCACTTGTTCCACTTTCAGATCATTGGGCGCATGTAGCACCACCGCGGTCATGGTCTGCGTATTGTCAGTACCAGTCATCGTAGCGACTTCTCCGAAATTGCTGAGCACGGTTTCATGCCACTTCCACGTCGGGAAGCCAGCAACCTGCCGGCAGCGACAAGCGCCGCCGAATGAGCGCTTGCTGTAGGCGCAGAAAAAAGGATACGGAGTTTTCCCCGCATTTTGGTGGCACTGCCTTCATACCACGAATAGAATCCGAGCCTGCGATTTCGGCTTGTGGGGCTCAGTTACGACCCCCAAGGAGCCGAAGCGGTAAGTTAGCAAGAGATGGCTCAAAAGCCGTGTTTTGTCAGCGTGATGTGCACGCGCGACTTCTACTCGTACTCTACGTTAGTCGAAGTCAGCTCAAAGACTAGGTCCATCGTGGCGCCATCCCACTCTTCCCAATGCTCGGTCATTCTCACAAAACAGCCGACTTGCGGGTTGAACCACGTCACGAGCGTGACCGGGAAGCCGGCGAGCGAGTACTCACCCTCGACCTTGACCGTGCGGAAGCTGTCGGCCTCGGTATTGACGGTTTCCAGTCCCGTAAAGGTGGCATCGGCCTCAAATTGGCCCCACCCGTCTTGTACATTCGAGATTCCGGACCATTCGGGCATCGTCTGGAAACCTATCAGATCCAGCCCCGGGATTGGGTCGTCCAATCGGCCAGGAACGCCTTCCAGATGCGGTGTGAAACCAACCACGGTCATGACGCCGCCGACGCCCTGCCGCACCGCCACCGCATGACGGAAGCTCTCTTCTCGGTCGCCAACCGTGAAGTCGGCCTCCACGGCGTATACCCAGGCATTCGGCGGCGTCTGCAATGGTACCACCTCGTCGCCGATACTGATCTTTGCCGGAACCGGACCGAAGGTCTGCGCCGGCCCATCAGCCGGCTGCAGTGTCCCCGAGACATTGTAATTCCACTCCTCGCCTCCGGTGATTATATGGTTGGTCCCCAACGCTATGGCTTCTCCACCTCCACCCGCAGCGTTGTTCCCGTGACAGCCCCACATACCTAGACAGATGAGACCCACGAAGAGCAGCAACATGATTACGCAAATACCCTGCTTCACTCGACTTACCTCCCCAGAAAAAATTGACTGTGCACTCCGTTCAACGACTGGACGGTCTATTCCACGTCGGCTGAGTTATTCCTTCCACAATCCTGCCTGTTCTTCCGGAAAAAGCCACACCCAGCCTGCGTGCCTGCACCCAGGTGCGCTACTCGCATCGGCAGACCTGCGCCGTCGCTTTCGTGAGCAAATCTGCATTCCCTTAGCCGAGGCTTCTCCAGATGTCCCATAAATAGCAAAACGGCCCCAGGGACCTCTCTGGGGCCGTTCAGACAATACTTGGTAGCGCGGGGAGGATTCGAACCTCCGATCCCGCCCAAGGGCGGGATTATGAGCCTTGCCGGCCGCCAAACTCACTAGCGCTGAGGCCGGTCAACACGAAGAACCCACCGCCACCACGCTGCCTCTTGAGGCGGTTCTCGAACCGGCGTGCTTGTGTGATGTCGGGGAAGCGCTGACGGTAAACGATGCGCCACGGCATGTGGCGAGCGGTCCAGCGTGACATGCCCGCGTTGTGGCTCTCCAATCGCCGAGCTGGATCATCGGAGATGCCCACGTAGAAGCGGTCGGCGCCATCGCTGTAGAGCACGTACACCCAATAAGGCTGATCCATCACGCACTCCCCGCTCTCCGTGAGACCGTAGAAAGGGACGGGCCAGACCGCTGATAAGCGATCCGGCCCGATTTGGTAGCGCG
>CAZCJS010000059.1:0-18218 GCA_964498775.1 uncultured Armatimonadia bacterium | reverse complement strand
GTGGGTCCATGTCGTATCTGGCCCGGTGCTGCAACAGACCTACCACTCGCGTGGGTCGGGGACTGCGACGGGTTCGCTGCCGGCTTCGGCGGACATGTGTGCGCAGATGCCGGGGAGAGTCATGTCCAGCGCCTCGTACACATCAATCGGCGGGCCGGTCTGGGCGATGATGCCACGGACGAAGTCGTCCACCATGAAGAACTCGCTGCTGCCATGGCCGCCGGTGAGCGCCTCAGGTGGTGCTTCGGGATGATTGGCGTCACAGTCGAAGATCATCGGCGCGCCGAGCTTGTCATACTTCTCCCGGTAGAGGCGGTGGGGGCTAGCAGTAGTGACGGTGCCAAAGCGGGAGGACTCGATCTGGCCTTCGGTGCCGTAAATGGTGAACCAGTGATGAGGCGGCTGCTTGGCGACTGAGAAGCCGGCGAGAAATTTCAGCGTAACGTTTTTGGTGGTCTTGAAGATGCCGACTTCCATGTCTATGCAGCCGATGTGTGGGCTTTTGCGGTTGCCGGTGTGCATGCCGACTGCGGTGGTGCAGCGGTCATGGCACATCTGGATGATAGGGCCGAGGTCGTGAGTGCAGTACCAGATTGGGGGCATGGAGGCGCGCCAGGTGAGTTCGCCCTGCTTGCCGCCCCTGCCGTCGGCCTGACGGATCATCCCCTCTTCATAGGGATGGACATACTCGGCCTCGGCGTAGATGATCTCGCCGAGCTCGCCGGCCTCGACGATTTGCCGATAGGTCTGGACCCAGGGGAAGTAGGACATGTTCTCGGCGAAGCTGTAGGTGGCGTCGCTGGCTTTAACCGCGGCGACGAGAGCCTGCGCCTCCTCGATGCTTTGGACGGCGGGGACCTCGGCGAGCACATGCTTGCCGGCCTGCAGCGCCGCAATGGACTGCTCGGCATGAAGCGACAGCGGTGTGGCAATGTAAATGGCGTCCACGTCGCTATCAAGTAGCTTGTCGAAGCTGTCGAAAGCATTGGGGACATTGAACTCGGCGGCCGCGGCCCGGGCTTTGTCGAGGTTGTGGTCTGCGACGGCGTAGAGTTGGCAGTCCTCGTGGTGTGCGAAAACACTGGCCGGGCCGAGGCCCCGGTACAATCCGACGATGCCGATTTTTAGCGCCATAATGCAGTGCCTCCCTTGATGTTGGTGAGCCGAATGATTCTGCGTGGCGGTGCTACCACTCGCGCGGGTCCGGTACGTCAACGGGCTCGCCACCGGCTTCGGCGGAGAGGTGCGCGCAGATGCCAGGGAATGTGCAATCGCACGCTTCATAGACATCTATGGGCGGGTCGGTATCGTTGAGGACACACTGAACGAACTCGTCCACCATGTAGTACTCGCTGGTGCCGTGGCCGCCAAGTGTGGCCTCCGGCGGTGCACCGGGATGATTGGGTGGAATGTCGAGCTTAACGGGCCCGCGATAGTTCTCATAGCGGTCCTCAAGGTATAGGTAGTGGGAAGCTGAGAGGCCGCTACAGGCGCGTCCCTGCTCGATACTGCCCTTCGTGCCGTAGATGCAGAACCAGTGATGCGCGGGCTGCTTGGCGACCGAGAAACCACAGAGCTGCTTAATGGTGATGTTCCTGGCGGTCTTGAAGAGGCCGATGCCGATGTCTATGGTCCCAAGGTCGGGTCGTCTACGGCTGCCGGTGTTCATCCCGACGGCAGTGACGCAGCGGTCGCGGAACATGCGCAATAGGGGCTGGAGGTCGTGGGTGCAGTAGAGGATGGGTGGGAGAGAGGCGCGCCAGGTAGGGCCGCCATCAACTCCGCCGCCGAGACCGTCCGGTCGCCCGACCAGCAACGAGTCAATCTCATGGATGTACTCGCCCTCGGCATAGACAATCTCTCCGAGATCACCGTCCTGTATGAGCCGCTCATAGGTGCCGATGTAGGGGTAGTAGTACATGTTCTCGGCGAAGCTGTACTTGAGGCCGGTCTCCCTGACGGTTGCGACGAGCTCGCGTCCGGACTCGATGGTCGGCATCGCCGGGACCTCGCTCATGACATGCTTGCCTGCCCGCAGCGCGGCAATCGAGTGCTCGGCATGGACGGGAGCCGGGGTGGCGACGAAGACCACGTCAATGTCGGTCTCCAGCATGTCTTCAAGCTCGGAATACGTATGCGGGACCTCGAGGCGTTGGGCTACTTGGGCGAGGCGGTCGGGATTCCTGTCAGCCAGCGCGACGAGTTCGCAGTCTTTGTGACGCGCGAATACTCCTGCCGGTCCGCTGCCTCTGCCGGCTCCGACAACGCCAATCTTCAGTGACATGTGTTCAGCCTCCATTGGGTGAGTTTGGTGTAGCGTCGAGGGAGTATTCGGCGAACATGCGGTCTTGTCCTCCAGCAACTGGTGTTGAGGTGGGCTCAGGCGCGGCGGCATAATAACGGGGGCCCCGCTGCAGTGTCGGGAGGGGAGCCAGAAGTTGCTGCGGGGAACACGGCAAGGCCGGGCCTAGGCGGTCTGGGGCTTGGTGGCGACGATGAGGAAGTAGGGGAGATGGATGAAGAGTCCCCAGCGGGTGGCAGCAGCCTGGATAGTGGTCGCGATCTCGTTTATGCGGTGAGCCTCGTCGGCGGTGAGTGGCAGGCCCTCAAACAGTGAAGTAGCGCCCGCAGCGGCCGTTTGAGGTAAATGAACAAGCTCGACCCAGACGTCGAGTCTGGCAGCCTCACACAGCGTCGGGAGCTTGCGTCCGGTCAGTGGGTCGGCACCGGCGCGCGTCAGGGCATCGGTCCATAAATCTCGTAACCCCAGCGGGGGATACTCCATCATGCCGCCATAGTCCGGCTCGAGGGCGACGAGTGCGCCACCGGAGAAGAGCACGCGGGCGGCCTCACGCACTGCTTCGGCGAGGCGCGGTATCCACATCAGAGTGCTCTGGAAGAAGACCAGATCGAAAGTGCGGTCTGCGAAGGGTAGATGGAGACAGTCGGCACAGACTCCGCTGACACCATCAGGCAACGCATCGGCAAGGGCTTGCTCAGAAAGATCGAGAGCGATCAGAGAGCCTCGTGCGCGGCGCTGCAGTTCGCTGGTTGTGACGCAGTGACCGGCGCCGACTTCGAGGACGGAGTCGCGCAAACCAATGGCGGCCCGCCGGAGCGCACGAGCCCGAGGTCCGGCCAACCAGGAAGCAAGGACGGCTGCCTGCTCGGGCGAAGTGAGTGCGAAAGGCTGGGCTGGAAGGAGGTCGGGCATGGGCGTATTACCGCCCGCCGCCGGCGCAGGCACAGGCGCATGCACAGCCGGCACACGCACATGCGCATCCGCCGCCACCACCGCCTGAGCCGGAGCTCTCGGCCATGGATTCGAGCATGTCCATGCTGACCTTGTCTATGCCGGAGAGATCAATGCCGCCGCCCTTCATGATACCGAGACTGACGGGGTCCAGAGTGTTGGCGAGATTGCTGGAGACGTTTTGCGACCAGCCTGCGAAAGATGCGGCGACATCGCCGGTAGTAGTCCTGCCGCCGACGGCGGGTGCGGCGGGAGTGGGAGTGGAAGCGCCGCCACCGACCCAGGTGGGACGGTAGTGGTAGCCGCTGCTGTGCCAGACGTGGAACTGGTCGGTGGAATTGTCAGCGAGCATAAGCCAGAGCAAGTTATCGTCAACAAATTCGGTGCGCTCGTCAAGCTCGCCGATCTCCTTGGCCTGCTGCCAGGCCTTGTTGACGATGGAAAGGTAGTACTCGCGGGTCTGTTCGAGATCGAAGCCCTTCATGCGCTTGGCCGTGTTGTTGACCAGGAATTGCATGGCTTCGCTGAGGTCGAGCTTCTCGATAGGCACGCCGGGGCGCTCGATGATGGCGTCAAGAATGCGCTGCTCGTATGCGCGAATGGTTGAGCCTCGGTCTCTGGCGAGCGCGCGACGGTCGGAGTAAGTGCCGACCTCATAGCCTGGCTCGATCGCGACTTCGAGGGGCTCGCGATTGATGAGGCTCACAAGCTTCTTCTTCATCATGCCGAAGACGGCCATGGTCAGGACGCGGCCGAGAGGCTGTTCGAGAACGACGGCGGCTTCAGGTACGGCCAGGCCGCGCTTGATGCCGCCGCCCGGCACCGACTCGATGGCCGGGAAATAGTCGCGCTTCTTCAGCTTGAGAGATCGCTCCGCCAGGAACCAGACGGGGATGAATATGGGCAGAAACAGGATTTGGAGCATGGGACTGACAGCCCAGCCGATGATGAGGCCGATTAAGAGGAATATGAACAAACAGGTGCCGCTACCGCCGGTGAAACGGTAGTAGAAGATACCGAAGAGAACGAGGAATACGAGGCCTATAAAGGTCCTCATTTCGGGATTGTCCGTCCACCATTTGTACAGCAGCATCAGTCTCGTCATGCTCACTACGCGATCCTGGATGCGCTTGGGGAACGAGACACCAACCTGGTGAGGGCCGGTCAGGTAGGTATTCTGCTTCACCCACGCGACGACCTTTTTGTTGTCGAGGTTCAGCTTCTGGGTGAAGTTATCCCCCTGGTGGAGAATCTCTTCGAGTTGCACTGTGTCGGGGAAGTAGATAAAGATGCCGACGTTAGTGGTGCCGGTCATGAAATCGTCGCTGAACCAGGTGGGAGTAATCTGGAGAGAGGCCAACTCGGCGTCGGTTGTGTCCTGATAGACAAGGTCCGGCATGGTGAAGGTCATCTCGAAGAGAGCGGTCCGGCCGGGGCCGATCGCCGGTGACAACGGTATTTCGACGCCGGGAGTGACATACTCGGACTTGCGGATGGTGGGTAATTGCTCGCCGTCGAGATATGCGGTCATGTTGCTGATGTCGTAGTTGCCGTGGGGCATGCCGATGTCCACGATGTCAATGGGCTTGCCGCCATCGTTGCAGGCGAAAGTAATCTTGTACTCGATTCCGACGGAGGCGTCCGGGTTGGGCGTGACGTGGAGCTCCAACTCGGGGACCTCGAATGAGTAGTCCTGCGCGAGGGCGCTCGCGGAGAGCAGGGCTGCGATGATGATGACCAGCAGTAGTCTGAGCTTCATTATTTTTCACCGTCCGGGTGAGAATCGGGCACCTGATGCCGGGCCTATTGCTGCGTGTGGTCGCTCCATCCTGCGGGGTCCTTGGGGCAGTAGGCGGCGCAGATCTCGAGGTCCGGGCAGTCCGGGCAGCGGTCCGGAGCCTTGATATTCTCGCGATATCTGACAAAGCAGTCATTGCCCCAGATCTGCTGCCATGTGTCAGTAAGAAGGTTGCCTGCGCACTCGGCAGGCCCGCGAGCAGGATAGACGATGCCGTCAGCGGCCACGTGTATGGCGACATCAGCGGCAGTGCGGGGGCCTGCGCAAACCTGTTCGGCCAACGAGCGTGAATTGTCAAAGCGAACTGGCGGTGCCCACAAATAGCGTCCCTCAGTGTCTTCGGCAGTCTCTTCGATGAGCATGGCGACCTGGGGAAGGGCGCGTGCCGGGATAGCGCCGGCCGCCTGGGCGTCGTTGTCATCGTCGGGACAGGCGAGCGCGAAGAAGACGAGATTTGTAACGCGGATGTCGGCGAGTGCAAATGCGATCTCATCGGCGGCATCGGCGTTACCTGCAATGAGGGGCACCTGGGCGACGGGACACAGCTCGAGGTCATGGCATTGCTGGAAGCGGGCGAGAACATTGTGGTGGTCATGGTCGCCGGCGATGGCATTGTGGCGATCCGGGTCGCTGCTGATGTAGAGCAGGTCGAGATGGTCGAGACCGGCCATAGCGGTCTGCTCGATGATATCCTCGGTGAGCCAACTTGCGACTGAACGGAGGCCGGCAATCATGCCGATGTCTTCGGCGGCTTCGATGATGATGGGTAAGTCAGCGAGGTCGGCACTGGGACGTGTGCTAACCGTGACGTGCGGCACTGCGGCGTCCCAGAGGGTGTGGAAGATGTTGCGCATGGTGTCGGGGTCGCTCTGGATAACATCGGCCCGGAGCGGCGCGGCAAGCTGGCGCTCCCATACGGAGACGCCGCCGAGGTTGGAGATGGGATAGTTGTCCCCCGGTCTGGCGAGGTCATCAATGAGGCGGTGGACAGCGGCCAGGTCGGCTGTCACTTGCTCAGCGGTCGCTCCGGCAAATGCTGCCTTAATGTCGGCGATGACGGCCTCGTCGCTGCGGCCTTCAAGGAGATCGCGAGCCATCTGAACACCGACGGGAGAAAGCGATGCAGCTTGTGCGGCGTTGGCGATGAGCATTCCACCGCCGTCGGGATCAATGCGCAGGTGCAGGCGGGTCGGCCATTCCCCGACCAGGCGTTCCCAATGGTAGACTCCGGGCGTGGCAGAGAAAGCCGTTGGCTCCGGTGCGAGTGGTTGCTCAGTCATTGTGTTGACATACCTCCGTGATGCTATGCGCAGGTGCAAAGATATGAACGCGAATTTGCGTTGTCCGGGCTATTCAGGACGTGACAGCGTAGGAAGTGGGCGCATCATGCTCGCGGCGCTCCAGCGGACAGCCGCCGGCGCAAGTGTCAAGCATCTCACAGTCCCGGCACTCCTCCGGCAGATTGGCTTGTTCGGGCTGCTCGCGACGGAAGCGGAAACTTCGGAATAGCTGGCTGTCCCAGATACGCTGCCAGGGATCGGTAAGCATATTGCCCGCCGACTCGTAGTAGGACTGGCAGGGTAGGACGTCGCCGTTGGGCTCCACACAGACCGAGTACTCCGCAGCGTTGCAGAAGTGAATGCCCAATCCGAGATCCAGTGGAGACATGTGGCAGTAGCGGGTCGGAGTGTACCAGAGGAAGCGCATGTCGTGGTGCTCCGCGCGTTGCTGCACCTTCCGCAGCACGGGCGCGACCTGGTTATCCGTCAGCGCCGCCGGGTGACGAGCGCCGCAGCCGGAGTAAATCATTCCGTTCATCGCAAAGGTGCGAATACCGAGCGCATGGAGGAAATCCACGATATCGAGGGCCTCGTCGGCATTGTCGGTGATGAGTGTGGTATTGGTGAGTGTGTGAAGTCCGGTTTCAAGGCAGGTCTGAATCCCGGAAACCGTTTCGTCAAAGGCCTCAGCGCCGACGATGCGGTTGTGGAGATCGCGGCGGTGTGAGTTGATTGTCACCTGTACGTGATCGAGGCCGGCTTTTAGCAATTCGGCGGCAAACCCGGCCCGAGCGAGGCGGCGGCCGTTGGTATTGAGCCCGGTTATCTGACCGAGATTTTCGGCATAGGATACGAGGTCCACCAGCGCCGGATAAAGGGTCGGCTCGCCGCCGGTAAAGATGATGTAGGGAACGCCGATATCGTAGAGCTTCGTCAGCACCCGCCGCCAACCGGCGAGCGGCAAGGAAGGCATGGTCTTACGGCCGGGCTCGTTGTAGCAGTGCGAGCAAGCGTTGTTGCAGGCATAATGGAGCGCGAGGTCGGCCTTGTAGGGGGCCTGTGAGCGAATCGAAAAAGGCGCAGGCTGGTCAAGACCGAGTTGACAGACGCGGCAACCCGCGATGGGGGCCTTGAGCTTGTCCACCAAGTCACAGATGCGTCTGAAGTCATCCTTAAGACGGCGGGCCGGGATGTGATGGTAGTAGGCCCGGAGATGACCGAGCGCCTGCTGGACGGGGACTTCATCAAGGGCAAGCTTTGCCATTTCGGCTTCAGTGGGTGAGAGATAGATGGTCTCAGTTGCGTTGATGAAGAGCAGGCCGGTGCGGTCAGGCTCGATGCGCAGGTGGATAGTGAGACTATGGCCGGGCTCGCGGATACGGTAGGTGTAGAGGCCGGAGATAATGTCATCGCGGGATGTGGAGGCCTGTACCTGCGCGCTGAGACGGCCGATGTCATCACGGACGCCGCGCGCGAAATCAGAGAACAGGCGGCCGGCACGCCTCACCATTTCGGCTCTTCCTCCAACTGGTAGGATGTACCGCAGTAGGGACACTTGACAAAGATGCCTCCGGCCTCGACTGAGACGCTATTGGGGTCGAGGGTCGCCCCACAGGCCTTGCACTTCAGATGCTCCGCGTGTACGTCACCGGAGAGGTCTATCTGCTGGATGACAGTCGGCTGCGGTGACTTGATGCGGGCGAGGAAGGCAAGCACGATACCAGCGGCGATGAGCACCACGCCGGTGATGATGCGTGCGACGGAGCCCTGCGACCCGAGAAGGAATATCAGGCCACCGAACCCGAGCAGAACGGCCAGTATGTATGATGCGGTTTTCACTGGATTGAGGGCGCACTGGAAAAGCGCCCATGCCTCCTTTGTTGGAGCCGACGTAGTTGCAGATGCGGCACGAAAAGAAGCTTCGCCGCAGATGATCACGATTCCTGCTTGCAGAAAGTGTATGACTAATCTGGGGCTGCTTGTCGCAGCACGTATCGTGTGGTATTGTGTGCAGTGCAACAAGCTGGTGGCACAATCGAGGCTCCGTGCAGGAGCCGTGAAGGCCTGCGCGAGCTTTGCGAGGACTGAGAGAAATGCAGACAATCTCGTTGGCGAGAATGCTTCCCCCGTTCCGAGTCCATATCCGCCTCCAATGTGGTGCGGTGAATGTGCTGGCGGTTGTCGGATTGATGGTATGGGCAGTGGCGGCTTGTGGGCAGCAGATTGCCCTGCAGGCCGAGGTCACACTCGGTGTGGACCGCATGGTGGACATCCAGGGTACAGTGACGGCAAGTAACCTTCATCCCCAAGGGCAGGCGAAGGTGTCGAATACGGTTGAGGTGTATGTGGAATACATCGAGGCGGGCGGCACATTCCGGTCGCTGCCGGACAGCTTCTGGATTCAACACGGGCCGACACAGAATGGGGAGTTGCTGAGCGCCGAGGAGCAGACGGGCGTAAAGGCAAACAAGGTGAAAGTTTTCGAGCAGAAGCTGACGGCAGAAGACGAGGCAAAAGCCTTCGCCATCGCGAGCAAGGATGTTAAACTGCCAGCGGAGGCAATGGAGTTCCGTATCGTGGCTTTTCTGAATCACGCGTGGTCGGGCACGTGGCCCGCATGGGCTTACAGGTACAGTGTATTGGGGCCGTATGAGGCGGTAACGGCAGAGGCAGGACCGACCGCGAAGGACATCATGCTGGATGACTCCAAGACGCCTCCCGAATGGGAAGTCGGTGCGGCGGGTGCCATAGGCATTGACAACATCCTGTCCCTGATGTCTATAAAGGCGCGGATGGATGAGCAGCTCGTGCAGTCAAGCGCACTGCAGGCAGTGCGTATCGCTCATAATCCGCTCATGGTTGGGGCGATTGTACTGGCGACCGCAGCCGATGCGAAGGAAGCTCTGCAGGTGCTTGCCGGGGAGGAAACGGCAGCGGTCGGGGATGAGATGATCCGCCTGCCTGCTACGGAAACAGGCGTGTACGGGCTGATGCGGGATAATGTCGTGTATCTGATCGCGTCTGAGAACAAGGCGGCTGCGATGGCGGTGGGGGAGGTGCTGATTGGTTCCGCCCTGTCGGTGAGTGGCTCGGCTACGCCGTCAACACCGAAAGAATCTGGATCGGTACCAGCGCCGCCGGTGCCGTCAGTACCTCTCGCCACCACTCCGGCTCCTGCTGGGGCCCCAACTCCACATCCCAATCCGACCACTCCAAGCATACCGCCGACCACTGCATCTGCAGTTGCCGTCGAGCTGGCGGCAACCAGTGTCGTGAAGGAGGCGGTGATCTGCACCGGCATTGACGAGAACAGACAGCCGACGGGTGTGACCGACAGCTTCCCGCCGCAGACGGGGCGAGTGTGTCTGTATCTGCGCATCGCCGATGCGCCGGCGGATACGATGATACGGCTGGAATGGTCGCGCAATGGGGAGTTGCTTCGCGGCTTAGCGATCGTGGTGGCCGGAGACCAGAGCGCGATCGTGGATGTCGGCCCGAACAGAGGAGAACACCTGGAGGCGGGGCAGTACGCGGTGGACCTGAAGGAGAATGGCGAGGCAATCGGCCGAGTGGTTTTCAGGATCGAGTAAGAACGATGCGTTGCTGAGGCAGATATATGGGCCGCCCATGTTGGGCGGCCCAGTGAAACCGGCGGCGAGATGGCCACTGCATTGAAACTACGGCAGGTCCACGAGATATGCGCGGATGTCGGCTCCGTTTGTAGGTGCCGCGCAGCCCACGATAGTACGTCCATCGTGGGAGATGCCCGCTGCCGAGATGAAGCCATAGTCGTCCGGTAGGGTCAGTTCGTAACGGAGCAGGAAGCCATTGAGGAACTGCCCGCCGTTGACGGAGTCCCAGATGATGGCGCCGCCGATGTCAGCAACGGTATCACCGACGATGACGGAGCCGTCGGCCGAACAGGCCAGTCCGATGCCCCAGGCTCCCGGGATGAGGCTAACCACGCCGGTTCCCGCGGTCCAGAAGACCCCCTCACGTCCCATCGCGCCTGCCTTGCCACCGGTATTACCGGTGATTACGCGCCCATCAGCCGAGATGGCATTAGCGCAACTCGTGGGGCTCTCTTCGTGCAGATAGCCCAGAGGAACGATGGCTCCATCCTGCCAGCGGAATGCCTCGCAGATGGGATTTTGGTCGAAATCGAAGTCATAGCGGGCCTCGCCGACAACCGTGCGTCCATCTGCCGAAACGTCAAATGCCTGGCTGTAGTACGGAGGGCCGAATTCGGGAATGAAGTCCCCCAATGTCCGCACCTGTCCGGAGGCCCACACGAAGGCTTCTTCACCATTCGCCGTGCGGGTCTGGCCGACCACCACCGAGCCGTCCGCTGAAACGCCCTTGGCAATGCTGAATTCCTGGCTCTCGGGCGTATCGAGTAGGGGCACCATGCCGGTTGCGGCCGTCCAGCGGAAGGCCGTAGCGACCGTGTGGTCACTGCTGCTGATGGAACAGGCGCCAACTATCACCGACCCATCGGCGCTGATGGCGTTGGCCTCGGCCATGTCAAAGCCGGGCAGCATGCCGAGCGCCTCCATGCCCGTGGCCTCGGTCCAGCGGAACGCCTGGCCACCGCCATCGCTTTGCTGGGTGTTCCCAACGACGACAGTGCCGTCGGCAGATACTCCGTTAGCGAAGTAGAAGGCGTCGGGTGGAGCGCCGGCAAGGGTGCCCAACAGGATCGCGCGCGGGACAGCCAGGACGCTGATAGCTTGGGCCGCGCTGGGCTTGCGGTCCACCGTCGCGATCACCGTAGCCACACCACGGCTCACTCCGACTGCCTGCCCGTGGTCGAATTGCAGGTGTGCGGCGCCGTCCTGGAGACCCCAGAATACTGACCCGGGGGACACGGTCAGGATTCTGCCGGCCTCGTCATAGACTGCCATCTGCAAGGCCGTGCGGTCGCCGACGTTGATCTGCTGGTCGGGGATGACCTCGGTGCGGCTGGTTGTCCCACTGATGGACACGTCGCCGATGATGGAGCCATGCTTGGGAATCGCAGCCGTGCCGGCACCGACCCCAACCACGTCGCCGCCGGCATCAGCCTGAGCGTAGCAGCGGAGTTGCATGGTTGTCGTTGTCCCCTGCGGGAACGGGCCGTCAAGCGTGTAGGTCTCGAAGTAGGCCGCCGGGTCCGCATGGCGGTTGATGACATGGCGATAGTCCGTCCCGTCAAGAGCAGCGCCCTCGAGGATAACTTCCAGCGACAGCGCGGACGAGGGCGCTACGCTCGCCGCCTCAACTTCGCTTCGTTCATTCCAGTAAACAGTCAGCTTCGCGTCTGTCACCGTCGCCGGAGCGGCGTTGTCACCGCTATGGCAGCCAACCAGCGCAAGAGCCATTCCCAGCGCGCTCAAACACAGCAGGAGTCGAACGTGAGTCCTATTTTTACTCATTCTCATAGACTTGCCTCTCCGGATTCAGCGCCGAGAAGAGCCGTGTTCTACCACATTCCGAGCCACAACTCATCTGGACCAGTTTGGTGACTACTCACTCTCCAATTCCCCTATTATAGATTTCCCCACCACGGTGTCAAGGACACCTCGGAACTTGGCAGCCCGCACTCATGGAGATCTCGAGCAGAACGTGGTCACAGGGGAAGCTGAGGAACCCTGAACGCCGATGAGGTGACCCGTCGGTGCAATGTGCTATTAGTACTTCGGCGCTCCGCCGGCATACCAGCAGACATCCTGCGGGGTGAAGGTGTAGGGAATCGGGCCGACATAGGTGCTGTTGGGGTCGCGCTGGATACTGTGCCACTTGGCATGGCCGTCCACGTACGCTATGTTGGCGCCGCCGTTGTGGCGGTCAGGCAGGAAGTAGCTTGGATGGCGGCCACTGTTGATGCGCCAGCAGTTTGAGGTGCCATAGTCAGTGTCGCTGCGGGTCCAATCGGAGTCAGCGATGATGACGGTCTCGGCCGGGTACTTGATTTCCGCAAGTTTTGTGCTGGTGCGGGATGGGCAGATGATGTGATTGATGCCGTAGTCAGTGCCACCTCTACTAGCGTAGGCCTGCCCCTTAGAGCTCGGGCAGTGAAATACCTGGGAATTCTTCATATACGGGTTCATGTGGCCGTACCAGAGCGTGTACAGGTTCGCGTTCCGCCATTGGCATCGTCCATGTAGCCTGGCACCGTCATCTCGTCATAGTCCTGGGCATACATGACAGCACCCAGGCCCATCTGCTTGCAGTTGCTCAGACAGCTCGCCTGGCGTGCTTTCTCGCGAGCTCTGGCGAAGACGGGGAACAGTATCGCCGCCAGGATCGCGATTATGGCGATGACTACGAGCAATTCGATGAGGGTGAAGCCTTTCCGTGCAGACATTTGCTACCTCCTCATGTCGCGTCTTCATATTGATATACCATGAGTATTGCCCGTCCGGAACATTTTTACACATCCGCAGGCGGATTCCTGCCGGGCAGACGGACATTTCCGCAGTATTTCAGGGCATTCTGCGCATGGTGGCTGAGAGCGGGATGGAGAAAGTGTTGATCCCCTTGATCGTTCGGCGTGGGAAATAGACTTCCTTGGTCTCCTCCGCGCCTATCTGCAGGCCATGGTCGTAGGTGACGACGATCACGTGCTTGCCCTCGCGTTGCTCAATGCGGTCAATCTCATAGCCGTGGGTGAAGCCGTTGCCGTGGGTGACGATCATCCAGACGCCCTTCAGCGTATCGCCGAGTGGGAGGTCGGCAGCAGTGATGAAGGCGTCCACATCGTCACCGTCAGCGATTCTCATGGCCGCCCGGATCTCGCCGCTGTAGGAGCCGGCTGCGGTAGCGATCGTGCCTTCCTTGCAGGCGAGTTGCTCGCCGTCGAAGAGCCACAGGCCGATGACACGTCCGGCGAAGCGGCGGACAATGCCAAGCCGGCCCTGCATCGTCACGCCATCAGAACTGGTCCGCTCGGGATACGGCGGCTCGTCGAGTGTGTAGATGATAGTGTCGGTAGCCTGACCGTGAGTGACACGGAGTGCGACGGCACTTTCGTGGGCGGGTTGTAGCTGCAACGGCTCGACGGAGTCAATGAAGGGCTCCTTGAGGAACGGTTCCTCGATGGCGACGAACATGTTGCGAAGCGGGGCCGGGCCAGTGCGGCGGACGACAAGTTGCGGCATCCAGTAGTCGAAGGCCTTACGGGTGTCGCTCTTGGCGCGGCGGGGAGAGACGCTCTTGCCGAGGAAGACCTCAGTGCCCGGCGCAGCCAGCACATGGGTGCGGACGGCCCGGTCCGGCTCATCCACATAGCAGAAAGTCGTCTCGATGGGGCCGTCGGTGATGGCGATCTTCAGGTCGCGGATGCAGCCCCAGGGGTTGTATTTGGACTGCTCATCGCGGGGTTCGACCCATTCCTCGCCCTCTTCCAGCATGTTCTCGCGCGTACCGGTAAATTTGACATTCGCCTCGGCGGTCATGTCGCTGTCACCGTCGCCGTGCAGCAGCCAGTCGTGAGTGCTCCCGCCGCGCACACTGAAGATGTCCAGCACGTAGGCGTCTTCCTCGGAGACGGGGATGAGCGCCAAGATTCGGCGATAGGTATCGAGTTCCTCGATCTTGCGGTAGCCAGACTTGCCGTCCGCTTCGGCCATCGCTACGCCGTTGGAGTCGGGGAAATAGGCCAGCAGGTTACAGTCACCACCATCCTGATTCTGACGGTCAACAGCTACGAGGTTGTGGGAGATGGTGGATGAATTCCAGCGTCGCACCTGTGTGTGGTTGTAGCCGACATCACACAGCATCTCGCGCTCTTTGGCAAAGAGTATGATGTTGAGGTTGTCGAGGTGGGAGTGGCCGTAAGCGCCGGAAAAATGGAGTTGAGCCTGGATTTGGTCGGGACCCTGTCCGCGACCGAGGGAGGCGTGTCCGTAACCGGGAGTGATTGTTGAAACGGTCTTCACGCGGGCACTTGAGCGGCTTTCACCGGGCCACGTGTCGTGGATGGGAGCGCCGATCCCACTGGGGAAATCCAATACGGAAGGAGCCCTCAGAGCGCGAGAGATGAAGGGGTTGTCCTTTTTAGGGTCGAGGTTGTCAAAGCGCACTCCGTACTCTTCGTCAACATATCCCGGCGGATCGGAGTAGCCGGTCAGTTCCCTGAAATCCGACTCGATACGCGAGATAGTCTGGTAGTGATAGGAAGGTGCCTCGCGCCACATGCCATCATAGAAGCAGCCCCCATAGAGGATCTCAAGCATCCAGTGGTAGGCCCAGTGCACGTAATGGGGCTCGTTGATGACCTGGCCGATGCGAGCGGTGCGCATCAGGTAGCTGGGAGCAATGTTATCGGTGAAGTCGTCCCAGGTGTTGATATACTCCCAGGTGGCCTTGAGGAAGTCGTTCTCGAACTTCTCCCGAACATCGTAGCCGCGTAGCTTGGAAAGCTGATCGAGCGCCGGGCTGTCGTAGATGAGGTCATAGGCGCTGATAATGCTGTCTTCAGGGATTTCGCTCTCCATCCACCGGCCCCATTTGCCGCCGGCACGCGGCCAGGGCGGCTCCTGCTTGGCGGGGAAGTGGAAGGCCGTAATCCACTGATACATGGCCGGATAGTGGGGATAGAGCTGGGCGATGCGGTCGAGGATAAGCGCACTCTTGCGTGCGTATTCTTCCTTGCCTGTGGCATGATAGGCCCAGGCAAGCGCCAGCACCTGATTCAGAAGCCACCCGCGCTTGCACATCATGATGTGAGCGCGGAAGAACATGTTGATGTCCTTCTTCGGCTCGTGGTAGTAGCGGTAGCTGAACTTCTCTCCCAGTGAGTTGGTGCCCTCGATGATCTGATCGTCGGGGAACTCGTCATTGGGGAAGACCATGCCGCAGTACTTGCACTTGAGCTCATCGGGGCGGTCTATGCTCCACTCGAACACGCCGCTGTATGCGCCGCCATAGCAGTTCGGGCACTGGATGAAGACGCGCATCGGGCGGTCGGGCACGAAGGCGAGCATCTCTTCCTCATCCATCGCCATGACGCGCTCGACGGCCTTCTCGTAAGATGCGGCGTTGGCCTTGTCTACATTGTGGTCGAGGATCGGATGCTTGATACCGACGGCCTGGCCGGCACCGAAGGAGGGGAGGGCGATGACGGCGAGCAGGGCGCAGACAGCCAGAATGTCGGTTGTGTTGACGGCATGATAAATCGCCATTGTGGTCAGCTCCCAGTCGGATGTGCAACAGCGTTGGTTACTTAGTTAGGCACGGAGAAGTGAAATACCTTGTGCATCGGCGGCGAGGGACAGAGAAAAGGTGTGGGGCGGAGGGAAGAAAGGCAAACGGCAACGATGAATGGCACTAACAGGCAAGGATGCCTGTCCTCCAAACGTTATAGGGCAACGACAACGGAGGTGGGGCTCAGCGGTCGGTTTTGGTCATAGTAACTGCCAGCGGGATGTAGAAGGTGTTGGTGCCCTCGATCTGGCCGCGCGGGTAGAAGACCTGCACCATATTGTTATCTTCCATGCGCAGGCCGTGGTCATCGGTAAGTATGATGCGACGCTTGCCGTCCCGCTCCTCCACCCGGTCTATCTCGTAGCCGTGGGTGTGCCCGTCGCCATGGGTGACGATCATCCAGACGCCGTGGAGAGCATCGCCGATGGGTAGGTCGGCCGCGGTGATGAATGCATCATGGTCGGCCCCATCGGCCTTCCGAGTCATCCCCGCGATGGCACCCGTATAGGGGTCACGATCGGCTTTCTGCGACCAGTCTTTGGTGGTCAACAGCATCCCGTCAAAGAGCCATGCGCCAACCGTCTTGCCGTTGCGTTGGCGGACGATTCCCAAGCGCCCCTTCATGATGACACCGGAGACATGGAGAGTGCCCGGAGGGGTACTCCGCGGCGCATAGGGCGGCTCATCGAGGGTGCTGATGATGGTGTCCACGGTGTCGCCGTGCCAAACGCGGATTGCCAGCGCGTTGTCATCGGCAGGATTCAACTGCACCCGCTCTACTCTCCTGATAAACGGCCTGCCTGAGTACGGCTCCTCGATGGCGACAAAGGTGCTTGCCAGGGGAGCCTGCCCACGCCTGCGCAGGACCAGTTGCGGCATCCAGAAATCCCAGGCCGTCTTGCTGTCCCTGCCGGCCTTGCGAATGGAGGGGCTGCGACCGAGGAACACCTCGGTATCGCCGCCGGCGAGAAGATGGACCCGCACACCCTTTTCCGGCTCGTCAACGTAGGTGAAAGTGGTGAGCAGATCACCGTCAGTTGACCCGCCGGCTACGTCGCGGATCACGCCATAGCTATTGTAACTGGAGCCTTCCGTGCGCGGCTCGACCCATTCTTCGTTTTCTTCGAGGAGGTTCTCGCGCTTGCCGGTAAGCTCGATGTTGCAGGCAGCGGTCATGTCATGGTTGGCCGAGCCGTGGAGCAGCCAGTCGTGCGTGTTGCCGCCCCTGACCCGAAATATGTCAGCAACATAGGCGTCCTCGTCGGAGACGGGGATGAGCACCAGCAGCCGACGGTACGTGTCAAGGCCCTCGATGTTGGCGTAGGCGCGCTTACCGTCCGCTTCCACTGCGCTGACGCCGTTGAGGTTGGGGAAGTAGGCGATCAAGTCTCCGTCGGCATTCTTGCAGGTCTGCCAGGTGCGGTCCACGGCGACGAGATTGTGGCCGATGGTGCTGACACTGAAATTCCGCAGCTTCGTGTGTGTGTAGCCGATGTCGCAGAGCATCTCGCGCTCCTTGGCGAAGAGCGTGAGGTTGAGCGCGTCGTAGTGGGAATGTCCATGGCAGCCGGAGAAGTGGAGTTGGGCCTGCATCTGGTTGGCACTGATGCCGCGGCCGAGGGAGGCGTGTCCGTAACCGGGCAAGATTGTGGAGGTGGTCTGATTGCGCGTTGGCGCGGTCTTACTCATGGCCCAGGTGTCATGGATAGCGCTGCCAATACCGTTAGGCCAGGCAACGAGCGCGGGCGCGTCCTTGGCTCTCACAAAGAAGGCGATGTCCTTGTCCGGGTCGAGGTCGTCGAAGCGCTTGCCGGTTTCCTCATTGACATAACCGGGAGGGTCGGAATAGCCCTTGAGTTCGGCAAAGCTCGTCCGCAGTCCGCCCATGACCTGGTAGTGATAGGAGGGGGCCTCGTGCCACATGCCGTCGTAGTAGCAGCCGCCGATGAGTATCTCCATCAGCCACTTGTACGACCAGTGGACGTAATCAGGTTCGTTGATGACTTTGCCGATGCGGGCGGCCACACGCAGATAGAAGGGGGCCATGTTGTGAGTGTGGATGTCCCCGAATGACTGGGTGTACTCCCAGGTGGCCTTGAGGAAATCGTTCTCAAACTTCTCACGGACGTCGTAGCCGCGGATTTTGGATAGCTTGTCAAACTCCGGGCTGTCATAGAGCAGGTCATAGGTGGCCGGAACACCGGCGGGCAACTCACTGGACAGCCAGCGCCCCCATTTGCCGCCGGCGCTGGTATCATAGGGTGGAGTCTGGCGTTTCATGAAAGTGAATGTCGTGATCCACTGGCGCATCGCCGGGTAATGTGGATATGTCTGCGCTACGCGGTCGAGGATGAGTATGGCGCGGCGGGCGTACTCCTCGTTGCCAGTCGCATGGTAGGCGACGGCCAGAGCCTTGGCCTGGTTCATGATCCAGCCACGCCTGTGCATGCGGATATGGCCGGGGATAAACTCACGCAGGTCATCGCGGACCTTGTCTTTGTGATAGCGATATGTGAACTTTTCGCCGAGCGCATTCTCGCCCTCGATAGTCTGGTCGCAAGGGTATTTGTCATTGGGGAAGACCATGCCACAGTACTTGCAGGTGATCTGGTCGGGCGCGTCTATGCTCCAGGTGAAGATGCCCGAGCCCTGTGAGCCGCCGTGGCAGTTGGGGCAATAGCAGAAACGCACCACAGGGCTG